>JAMPXO010000051.1 GCA_023701125.1 Vicinamibacteria bacterium
GCTCCGCCGTGCGCGTCGGAGCGCGGCGAGCGAGGGCCAGGGTCGCGTGCAGGGCGCGCTGCCCGAGCGCCGGATACGCCCACGGCGAGAGCCGGAGCTGCGCCCAGCCAGCGGCCAGGGCCGCCGTGGCCAACGCGGGGTCGGCGTGGCGGGCGATCGCGATCGCCTCGAGCAGCGCGGCATCGCTCGGGGAAGCCCGCCGCAACTCGGCAACCATCGGCGCGAGGTCAGCGAGGCGACCCGCCTCGGCGAGGCCGGTGGCGACCGCCAGCTTCTCGAGCCACGCGCGAGGCAGCGCCGGCTGCCCCGACCAGGCGGCCAGCGCCGCCTGCGGGTCCGCGAAACCGTATTCCAGTGCCAGCAGCCGCTGCCGGGCGTCGGCGGGCAGCGTGGCGGGCCACGCGGACCGCGGGTAGAGCGCCGCCCGCATCTCCTCGAAGCGGGCCGGGTCGAACCCGGGCGCCGCCAGCCGGGGCTGGTCGTCGCCGATCGAGCGGGCCAGGGCCAGCAACTCCTCGGGGCGGAACAGGCCGTCGCGGCCCACGTTGCGGGCGAAGCGGAACTCGACGACGTTGCGGTCGTCGGTGTTGACCAGGTCGATCGAGCGCGCGGCGATCTCGCGCGCCGTGCGCGGGCCGGCGACGAAGCGGGCCAGCACGCTCTCGACGTCGGTGGCTCGCCAGGCGTGCAGCAGCGCGCTGCGGGTCGGCTCGGTGGCGAGCGCGGCCTCGAGCCGGGCGCGGTCGACCGGCGGCGCCGGCTGCTGGCGCGCGACGAGCAGCAGGTCGCGATGGGTGCGCCAGGTCTCGACCTCCGCAAACTCGGTGGCGAGCGTGGCGTAGGCGCTGCGCACCGTGTCCGCGTCGACCTCGTAGGCCTGCAGCCACTGGACGAAGACCCCGCCCGCGGCCAGGCGCTGGGCCGCGGCCCGGTAGAACTCGCGGGTGAACAGGCTGGCGATGCCGGCACGGTAGGGGTTCGAAGGCTCGGAAAAGATGAGGTCGTAGCTCTCGCGGCTGGCGAGCAGGAGTTCGCGGGCGTCGCCGATCTGGACCCGCACGCGCGGGTTGTCGAGCACGGCCTGGTTGACGGGAGCCAGCACTCGCGCGACGTCCAGGATCGCGGGCTCGAGTTCGGCCACGTCGACGCGCTCGACGCCGGGGACGGAGCCCAGCCAGCCGGCGGAGGAGCCGGTGCCGAGGCCGATCACGAACGACACGCGGGGCACGCGCGGCTCGATCAGCACCGGCAGCAGCGCCGCCATCACCTGGGTCGGCGCGTCGAGCGTCGCGTGACCGTCGATCTTGCCGTTGATGACGAAGGCCAGGCCCTGGCGGCGGACCAACGCGACGCTGCTCTCGAGCCCCTCCCGTTCCCAGGCGAGGGCAGCGCGTTGCTCCCGCAACCAGCCTTCGACACCGTTGGGGCCGTCGGCGGGCAGCGCGGTGGCTCGGCCGGCGCCGACGCCGGAGTGGCGCCAGCCGGGCCCGGGCCCGTCGGCCGCCAGCAGCCCCACCGCCACCACGCCCACGGCCGCGGCGGGCCGCAGGCTGCTGCCGCGCCCTCTCCCCAGCAGCGCAGCGGCGGCCGCCAGCGCCAGCAGGGTGAGCGCGGCGAGCCGCCAGGTGCCCGGGGCTCCGAGGACGGGCAGCAGGCCGAAGCCGCCGAGCAGCGAGCCGGCCACGGCGCCCGCGGTGTTCCACGCGTAGGCGTGGCCGACGTCCTGTCCGAGCGCCCGCCGGCCCCTGCCGAGCAGGGCGACCAGCAGCGGGAACTGCCAGCCGGCGGCGATCGCGGCGGGCAGGACGACGACGCCCGCGACCAGGCCCCACTGCAGCAGGCTGGCCTCGAAGCCCAGGGCGGTCGAGCCCCGGGTGGTCAGCGTCCACAGCGCGATGCGGTCGCCGAGCGCGAAGGCGATCGCCAGCCCCGTAGCCTCCATCGCGGCGCTGGTCGCGAAGCGCTCGAGAGTCGCGGGGCGCTGGGCGCCGAGCTGGGAATAGAGATAGCCCCCGACGCCGACCCCGAACAGCGCCAGCGCGAGAACCAGCCCGAAGGAGAACACCGTGCCGCCGAGCAGCGGCCCCAGCATCCGGTACCAGACGATCTCCATCAGGAAGAACACGGCGCCGACCACGGCCGCCGCGGCCAGCACGAAGCGGCGCGGGGCCACCGCAGGCCCGCCGTCGTCGAGCGCAGTCGGACCGGCGCCGGCCTCGTCGGCTGCTGCGGGGACGGGGACGAGCCACGCCACGGAAGCGATCGCCAGGTTGAGCAGGCACGCGGACCACAAGGTCGCCCGGGTGCCGAGCCACTCGAGCAGCATGAAGGTCGCGAGCGCCGAGCCGAGCACGGCGCCGAGGGTGTTCAGGCCGTAGAGCAGGGCCAGGTGGCTGCGGCGGACGTCCGCCGCGGACGTCGCCGCCCGCGCCGCGGCCGGCAGGGTGCCGCCCATCAGGAAGGTGGGCACCAGCAGCACCAGCGCGGCGGCGACGAGGCGGGCCAGGGTGCCGCCGAAGGTGCCCAGCGCCGGGGTGCCGCCGGCCGCGAGGTACAGCGTGCGCGCGGCGTCGAGCAGGAACGGCGTGAGCGCGGCGGAGAGCGCGATCGCGGCCTCGAGCCGGGCGTAGAGGCGCAGCGGCGAGGGCGAACGGTCGGCGCGCGGGCCGAGCCACAGCGCGCCGGCCCCGAGGCCGGCCACGAAGGTCGCGAGCACGGCTGCGGAGGCCGCGGTGCTGGCCCCGAAGATCAGCCGGAACTCGCGTTGCCAGACCACCTGGTAGACGAGCGCGCAGGCACCGGAGCCCAGCAGCAGCGCGGCGATCCGCCAGAGGGGGGGCTGCACGGGTTCAGCGGACGGGCACGGCGCTCCGGGCGGCGATCAGGCCGTCCAGTTCCTGCTTGAGGCGGGGCAGGATCTCGTCGTAGGTGAAGGCGCCGATGGTCTCGGCCTGGCGCTTGAGGTTGACGTGGGTGGGGCCGCACCACAGGCCGAGGTCGGCATCGTCGGTCTCGCCCGGGCCGTTGACCCGGCAGCCCATGACGGCGATCGTCAGCGCGTGGGCCTGGGCGTAGGCCGTCATGTCCTTGACGGCCTGGGCCAGGTCGACGAATCGTTCGTTCTCGACCCGCGAGCACGACGGGCACGAGATGATGTTGAGCTTGTCGTCGTCGAACACCGGCACCGAGCGGAAGCGGCCGGCGGCGATGTCGTCGAGGATCTTGCGGCCGACCTCGACCTCCTCGTGCTTGCGCGGGTTGGGCAGCGTGAGGCTGACGCGGATGGTGTCGCCGATGCCGCGCGAGAGCAGTTGCTCGAACGCCACCCGGGTCTTGATCACGCCCTCGGGCGGCATCCCGGCCTCGGTCACACCGAGGTGGAGCGGGACGTCGGGACGGGCCTCGGCGAAGCGCTGGTTGCCCTCGATCACCTTGCGCGGGTGCGAGTCCTTGAGGCTGACGACGTAGCGCGAGAAGCCCAGTTCGTCGAGCATCGCGCAGTGCTCGAGGGCGGAGCGGACCATCGCCTCGACGTCGTCGTCGGGGTAGCGCTCCTTCAGCGCCGGGTCGACGCTGCCGCAGTTCACGCCGACGCGCAGCGCGACGTCGTGGTCGCGGGCGACCTCGGCCAGGAAGCGGACCTTGTCGCGGATCGGCTTCTCCTTCTCGTGGTGCCACAGGTGGCCGGGGTTGTAGCGCAGCTTGTCCACGTGGGGCGCCACGCTCTTCGCCAGCCGGTAGTTCTCCTGCAGGTCGACGACCAGGTTCGCCTTCGTCTGCTTGCGGATCTCGGCCAGGGCCTCGACGTCCTTCGGGCCGTCGACGGCGACCCGCACGACGTCGCCGCCCGCCTTGCGGATCGCCTCCGCCTGCTCGACCGTCGCGTCCACGTCCTGGGTGTGGGTCGCGCACATGCTCTGCACGGCCACCGGGTGGCCGCCGCCGATCGTCACGCTGCCCACGCGCACCGCGCGGGTGGGGTTCCTCTTGATCATCCCTTCATCCTCGCATGGGGGGCCGGCTCAGCCCATGCGCTCCAGGGCCTGCACGCCGCGCCGCATCGACCACCAGAACGTGAAAGCCGAGAGCGCCGCCGCGGCCGCCCCGCAGGCGGCCATCAGCGCGTACGTGGAGCCGGGCACCGGCGTCGAGCGGTACTGATACCAGAGGTAGACCGAGGTCGGCCAGGCCAGCAGGCCGACGGTGGCGAGGATGTAGAGCACCGCCAGCACCATGAAGGCGATGCCACCGTACGAGCCGGCGACCTGGGTCAGGTTCTCCGCGTTGAAGCGCGGGTACATCGCGCCGAGGCCCGTGGCCAGGCCCACCAGCGCGAACGACATGAAGAAGATGGCGATGGCGCCGACGACCTTCAGCTCGGTCTCGGCCGCCAGGAACTCGTTGGCGATCACCGTCAGGATCTCGGCCATGACCAGGATCGGCAGCAGCCCGGTCCAGAACTTCGACCACAGGAACTGCCGCATCGACACCGGCGAGCTGCGCACGATCCAGAAGGCGGGGCCCTCGGCGGAGACCGAGGGGAACACGAAGCGCACCGCCACCGACGAGAGCACGAACGCCGCCAGCCCCAGGTTGACGAAGGCGTAGGCGTTCTTGATGAAGCGGCTCATGTAGGGGATGCGCTCGATGTCGAGCACGCTGAAGTTGTAGAGGTAGACCATCACCAGCGCCAGCAGCAGCAGCAGTTGCGACCACTGGGTGGTGTCGCGCAGGAACACCTTCAGGTCCTTCAGCAGCAGCGCGCGGGTGCCGGCGGCGAACGGCAGCGTGCGGCTCAGCCGGTCCAGCAGCAGCAGGCGGGTGAAGCGCACCTTGCGCGCCTCCTGGGCCTTGCTGAAGCCGTCGAAGAACCAGCGCCCGAAGGCGGCCCGGGCCAGCACGGTGAAGGCGATCGCCGTGGTCCACAGCGCGGCGAGGTGGAGCGCGTCGGCGCCGCCGTGGAGCGCGGCGAACAACGACTCGCCCGCCCAGAACGAGGGCAGCAGCGGCGTCACCGGCGACTGCAGCGTGGCGAAGAACGCGGTCACGTCGGGCAGCGAGTCGATCTTCAGCAGCCGCTCGGGCCGCAGGAAGCGCAGCAGCAACACGATCGTGACGCCGAACAGCAGGCCGACCAGCATCAGGATGTCGCGGGCGCGGCGGGCGGGGAAGATGTTGACCAGCGCGAGCGTGGTGATCGAGCCGAGCCCGACCGGGATCAGCACGAAGGGCAGCACCACCAGTGGAATCGCGAGGTAGTAGCTCCAGGGAGCGCACCGCGCGGAGCCGACGGCCAGCAGCACGGGCACGAGGAACACGACGACCATCCAGGAGGCGAGCCCTGCCGTCTTGGCGTACCGCGAGTAGAAGAGCCGGTCCTGCGGGATCGGCGCCGCCATCAGCAGCTTCAGGTCCTCGGAGAGGAAGAAGGTGGACAGCGCGGTGACCAGCGCGGAGAAGGCCAGGAACGACAGGAAGGTCAGGAACAGCCACGACAGGCCGAGCCGGATCAGGTACTCGCCGAGTTCTTCGTAGTCGAGCACGTTCCAGGTCAGCCAGAACACGACCGCGAAGATCGAGGCGGTGACGCCCGCGCCGATCCCGCCGAAGATCAGGCCGCGCGCGGTGTCGCCCTTCTCCCGGCGCTGCGCACGATTCCGCGCGGCCCAGTACGAGGGCAGCAGCAGGAACGGGAACGGCTGCGCGGTGCTCCCCGTCGGCGCGGTGTCAGACGACGGCGTCATCGATCTCCTGGAAGCCGCGGCCGCCCGTCAGCTTGAGGAACACGGGCGTGAGCTGGCCGTCGGCCGTGCCGGCCTGCGATTGCAGCTCGGGCACCGTGCCGCGGGCGATGATCTCGCCGCCGAGGATGATGCTGATCGAGTCGCACATCTCGTGCGCGACTTCGAGCGTGTGGGTCGACATCAGGATCGCCACGCCGCGCTTCGCCATCACCCGGAAGATGTCCTTGATCAGCAGCGCGCCGCGCGGGTCGAGGCCCACCATCGGCTCGTCGACCAGCACCGCCCGCGGGCGGTGGAGGAAGGCGGCGCACATCACCAGCCGCTGCTTCATGCCGTGGGAGAAGCTCTCGATCAGCTCGCCGCCCCAGCGCGTCAGCTCGAACAGCCCGAGCAGTTCTTCGGCGCGGTGGTCGACGTCGGCGTCGTTCATGCCGAACAGGCCGCCGTGGAAGGCCAGGAACTCGCGCGCCGTCAGCTTCTCGTACAGGTAGGGCCGGTCGGGGATGAAGCCCAGCGCCGCCTTGGCACCCTCGGGGTTGACGCGGGTGTCGTGGCCGTCGATGGTGACCGAGCCCGCGGTCGGCTTGAGCAGGCCGGCGATCATCCGGATGGTGGTCGTCTTGCCCGCGCCGTTGGGGCCCAGGAAGCCGTGGATCTGGCCGGGCTCGACGTCGATCGACACGCCCTTGACGGCCTCGAAGGCGCCGTAGGTCTTCTTCAGGTCGCGGACGTGGATCATCGGCCGCTCCCCGGCCGCACCCAGCAGCTCTTCGGCCCGCCCAGCCGCGACGGGAGCGTCATCTCGATCGGACGTGCCTGCGCACTGGCCTCCTGGCCCACGAGCATCGGCACGGCGCCTTCGGCCATCTGCATCTCCAGCACGGCGATCTTCGTCTGTCCCACGAGCGGCAGGATCGCCGTCTGCTGCTCGAGGCCGCCGCGGGCCAGGCGGACGTGGGAAAGGTCGGCGGGGAACTGGTTGAGGGTCGGGTCGACGGCGATCCAGCGCCCGCGGCCGGCCGTCTCCTCGACCCAGACCTCGGGCCACGCGTGGTAGTAGAAGGCGCCGCGCAGCGAGACCAGGCCGACCGCGATCCGCGCGGGCAGGCCGAGCGAGCGGGCCATCGCGACGTAGAGCGCCGTGTGCTCGTTGCAGTCGCCGACGCGGGTGCGCAGCACCTCCAGCGCCGAAGGCAGGCTGACGGTCGGCTTCTTCTCCAGCAGCGCGTTGACGTGACGGACCAGGCGCTCGGCGCGGGCACGCGTTCCCTGCACGCCGGCCACGGCCTTTTCGGCCTCGGCCCGGATCTCGGGGGCGTCGCTCTCGATCAGGCGCTCGGGAGCCAGCCACCTCGCATGGTCGCCCGCGCGCTCGAGCGGCGTCTTGCTGGAGTCGCGCAGCTCGAACACGTCGCCGTTCACCACCTGGCCCGCGCCCTGCAGGTCCGGGCCTGTGATCGGCGACGGCGTGGTGATCTTCAGCTCGAGGTAGTCGATCTGGGTCGGATCGTCGATCTTGCTCTTGCCCTCGGGCTGGATCGCCGCGGCCTCGATCATGTCGGCGCGGATCTCGCGGCTCATCGCCATCGCCGTGGCGCGCTCCTGCGTCTCCTTGACGACGACCAGGCCCATCGGGCTCTCCTCCTTGACCACCTCGCCGACGTCGGTGATCCAGGTGGTCGCCTGGATGCCCGCGAAGCGCGTCTCCAGCCGGAACGCGGGCGTCGGCCGGCCGGCGGCGCGCACGATCTCGCGCTCCTTGACCTCGATCGTCATCGGCGCGTTGCTGAGGGTCGCGGGGTCGAAGACCGAGATGTCGAAGCGCTTGCCCGTCTCCAGGCCCTCGGTGGCGAGCCGGCGGGGCAGGTTCAGGCCGAGCACGGGCACGTCGGCCAGCTCTCGCGTCTCGCGGCGGGTGCCGCCCGGCGTCGTCACCTCGAGCTGCAGGGACTTGCCCTGGAGCTCGCCCTTCACCTTCACGGCGCCCGTGCCGGGGTCGAGCGAGAAGTCGAAGCCGCGCAGCGAGTACGCGGCGTCGACGCGGACCGAGGTGCGGATCTTGGCCGCGGTGCCCATGCCCATCAGCGTGATCTGGAGCTGGCCCTCCTCCTGGAGCTCGTAGCCGTCGCCCTGGGGCAGGGTCTGGCCGACCATGAAGCCGATCTTCTCGCCGCGGTAGTAGACGCCCTTCCAGGTGGCCGAGGAGCCGAAGCGCGACAGGTCGGTGCCGAGCGACAGCGGCGCCGCGCGCAGGAACTCCTCGCGCAGCAGCGTGCCCATCGTCAGCAGCCAGGCGCAGACCCCCAGCCAGGAGAGCGGCCGGGTCAGCTTGCGGGGCAGCGGGCGCAGAAGTCTCAAGCGGTTTTCCAGTCGGGTGAACGGCGGGCGCCGACGGACTCCCGGGGGAGAGGCAAACCCGCGCGAAGGCTCTGGCTAGTATACGGGCGTGGAACGCCGCGACGTCGACGTCGTGCTGGTGCGCCCGGCTCGCTCCGCCAACGTGGGGGGAGCCTGCCGCGCGCTCAAGAACATGGGTTTCGGCGCGCCGATCCTGGTCGCGCCCGCGGGGCTCGATCGCGGCGAGGCCGCGCGGGTCGCCTGGGGCGCCGAGGACCTCGTGGCGGCGGCGCGCGAGGTGGGCACCCTCGAGGATGCCGTCGCCGGCGTCCAGTTCGTGGCCGCCACCTCGGGCCGGGCCGCGGAGACCTGGACGCCGCGGCAGCTCGCGGCTCATCTCGCCTCCCGTGGAGGCCGGGCGGCGCTGGTATTCGGGCCCGAGGCCGACGGCCTGGGCAAGGGCGAGCGGCGACGCGCGGACGTCGTGGTGCGAATTCCGACCGCCGACGAGCAGTCGTCGCTGAACCTCGCCCAGGCCGTGCTGCTGTTGACGTGGGAACTGCGCCTCGCACTGGCCGACGCGCCGCCGGCGCCCGCCGCGGCTGCCGCCGCTGCGCCCGGGGAACTGCACGCGGCGCTGGGCGAACTCGCGGCCGCGCTGGCGGCGATCGGTTTCGTCGATCCGGCGCGACCCGGCAGCGTGCTCGCGGAGCTGCGGCACCTGCTGGCCCGCGCGGAACCCGGCGCCCGCGAGATCGTGTTGCTGCGCGGGCTCGCGCGCCAGATGCGATGGGCGGGCGAGCAGGCGCGATCGGAGCGGGCACGATGACCGCGAGGACCTTCGTCGCCGCGGCGTCCGCAGCCGACGTGCGGCAGATCGCCGAGGGCGTGCCGGTGGGCGCCGTGCTCGTGTATCCGACCGACACGCTCTACGGCCTCGGCGGCCGGGCACTCGACGAGGTCGCCGTGCTCCGGGTGTTCGCGCTCAAGGGCCGCGACGGCGGCAAGCCGCTGCCGCTGGTGGCGGCGGACGAAGCGCAGGCGGCGGCGCTGGCCGCAGCGTGGCCCGCGGCGGCGACGCGACTGGCTCGGCGCTTCTGGCCGGGGCCGCTGACCCTCGTGGTCCCGGCCCGGGCCGGACTGGTCCGCGGCGTCGCCAGCGACGCGGGCGGCGTCGCGGTCCGCGTCCCCGCCCATCCGGCGCTCCGCGCCTTGTGCGCGCGGCTGGGCCCGCTGGTCGCAACCTCCGCCAACAGGTCTGGCCAGCCGGCCGCGCGCCGGCTGGAGGAGGTGCCGGCGGAGATCGCGGCAGCGGCGGCGATGGCGCTCGACGGGGGTGCGCTGGCCGCGGCTGCGCCGTCGACGGTCGTCGACCTCTGCGGCCCGACGCCGGTGCTGGTCCGCGAGGGCGCCCTGGCGTGGAGCCTCGTGTCGGCGTCGTTCCCGTAGAATCTTCGGGAATTGGCGAAAACGCGGACGACGAACGAGACGAAGCAGCACGGGCCCGAGCGGGCGATCCTGGTCGGGCTGTGCCTCGACGGAGGGCCCCGCTACGACGCCGACACCTCGATGGCCGAACTCGCGCACCTCGCTGCCGCCGCCGGCGCAACGGTCGTCGGCGAGGTGATGCAGGAGCGGCGCCGGCCGGACGCCGCCACGCTGATCGGCAAGGGCAAGGCGGACGAGGTGGGCCGGCTCGCGGAGCAGGCCGAGGCGGACGTGATCCTGTTCGACGGCGAGTTGACGCCGGCGCAGCAGCGCAACCTCGAAAAGGTCGTGGGGTGCAAGACCCTGGACCGCACCCAGCTCATCCTCGACATCTTCGCCCGCCGCGCGCGGACTCACGAGGGCCGGCTGCAGGTCGAGCTGGCTCAGCTCGGCTACCTGCTGCCGCGGCTCGCGGGCCAGGGCGTGATGCTGTCGCGGCTCGGCGGCGGCATCGGCACCCGCGGCCCGGGCGAGACCAAGCTGGAAACCGATCGCCGCCGGATCCGCACCCGGATCTCCCAGGTCAAGCGCGAGATCGAGCGCGTGCGCCGCGGGCGCCACACCCAGCGCGGTGGCCGCCAGCGCGCCGAGATGCCGCAGGTCGCGATGGTCGGCTACACCAGCGCGGGCAAGTCGACGCTGTTCAACGCGCTCACCCGGGCCGGCACGCCGGTGTCGAATCAGTTGTTCATGACCCTCGACCCGCTGGTGCGGCGCACGCGGCTCGGCGACGCCGGCGAGGTGGTGGTGGTCGACACGGTGGGCTTCATCCAGAAGCTGCCGCACACGCTGGTGGCGGCGTTCCGCGCCACGCTGGAGGAGGTCGTCGAGGCCGACCTGCTGCTGCACGTGATCGACGCGGCGGCGGAGGACCTCGAGGCGCGCGAGGCCGCTGTGGAGGCGGTGCTGCGCGAGATCGGGGCCGGCGACCGGCCGCGCATCGCGGTGCTCAACAAGGTCGACCTGCTGCCGGTGTCCCGCCGCGACGGCCTGCTCTCGGGTCATCCCGGTGGCGTGGCCGTTTCGGCGCTGCGCGAGACCGGGCTCGACAGCCTGGTCGAAGCCATCGCGGACCGCCTGGAGTTGCGGCCGCGCAAGGTGCGGCTCGCCTTCGATCCGGCCGAGGGCCGCGCCATCGCCGCGGTGTACAAGGCCGGCCGGGTGCTCGGGCACGAGGTGGAGGGAACAGAGGTGGTGATCGAGGCGTTGCTGCCCGCGCGGCTCGTGGCGCGCTACAAGAGCCGCCTGCGATGAGGCGGCTGGCCCCTCTCGTCGCGACGCTGCTGCTGGCGCTCGCCGGCTGCGCCCGGCCGGTCGTGGTGGCGCCCGGGGTGGACGACCTCTATGTGCGGCCGGCTGTCCGGCCCGGCGAGCTCTCGCCCGCGGAGCGCAGGGCGCTCGACAAGGCGTGGCCACAGATCCTGGCGGGAGACGCCGCCGCTGCGGAGAAGCGGCTGGTGGACGCGATGCGCGGCCGGCCCGTCGCCCACCTCGACAGCGCGCTCGGCTGGGCTCGCCTGCGCCTGGGCCGGCCGGAGGCGGCCGCCGCGGACTTCGAGGCCGCGATCGGTCGCCGCCCGCAGGACGTCTCGGCTCTCGCCGGTGCCAGCGCGGCCGCGGCCAGGCTCGGCCGTGACGAGGAGGCCGTGGTGTTCCTGCGCACGGCCGCGGCGTTGGCGCCGGAGGAGGCGCGCCTCGCACGAAGGCTGGCGGGGCTCAAGCTCGCGGTCAGCGAGCGCCTGCTCACGTTGGCCACCCAGGCCCAGGCCGAAGGCCGGTCCGAGGACGCCCTGGGCCTGTTCGTGCGCTGCCTCGCTGCGGTGCCCGAGCTGGCGAGCGCGCGGCTGGCGGCGGCCGAGATCCTGCTCGCGCGTGGCGCGCGGGCGGAGGCGATCGAACTGCTCGACGGCGAGCCGAACCGCGAGCGGACGGCGACCAGCCGCCTCGCGGAGTTGCTGCTCGAAGATCGCCAGCCGGCCCGCGCGCTCGACCTGTTGCGCGCGCTGCAGGCTCGCGAGCCGTCGGACGAGGGGCTGCGGGCCGCGGTCGGGCACGCCCGGCAGGAAGTGGAAAACGCGCGGATGCCCGAGCCCTATCGGCGCATCCCCGCAGCCGCCCGCATCACCCGGGCCGACCTCGCGGCGCTGCTGATGGCCAAGCTGCCCCAGCTCGAGGGGCTGGAAGCGGGGGAGCCGCCGCTCGCGGTGGACGTCTCCGGGTCGTGGGCGCGGCCGTTCATCCTGCGCGCGCTCGCGCTGCGCCTGATGGACGTCTATCCAAACCACACATTCCAACCCGCAGCCCAGGTCCGCAAGGGCGAACTGGCCCAGGCCCTGGCTCGCGTGCTCGACGCCGTTGGCCATCCGGCGGGTGCGATGCCCGTGCTGACCGACATGTCGCGCAGCCACCTGCAACACGCCGCGGCCTCGCGCGCGGCGGGCGCGGGGCTGCTCTCGATCACGCCTTCGGGGGCGTTCGAGCCCTGGCGCGTGATCAGCGGTACGCAGGCGGTCGAGGTGGTCGAGGCGCTCGCCCGGCTGCTGAAGCCCTGATAGGATCGCCGCGTTCCCGGCTTCACGTGGAGGTGTACCGCCCATGACGGATCGCGAGCTGCTGCTCTCGGTTCCGATCTTCTCGGAACTGACGCCGGCCGAGTTGGAGTCGCTGGCCCGGGTCTGCAGCCGTCGCCAGTGCCGCAAGAACGGGGTGGTCCTCTACGAGAAGGACCCCGGCGACACGCTGTTCGTGATCGTCAGCGGGCGGGTCAAGGTCGGCATCCAGGGCGACGACGGGCGCGAGGTCATCCTCTCGGTGATCGGCCCCGGCGAGTTCTTCGGCGAGATGGCGCTGCTCGACGACGAGCCGCGCTCGGCCACGGCGGTCGCCACCGAGGACTGCGAGCTGCTGACCCTCTCGCGGGCCGACTTCCAGCAGGTGATCCAGGGCCACTCCAGCATCCTCGCCGGGCTCGTGCGCGTGCTCTCCGCCCGCCTGCGCCGTGCCAACAGCCAGATCAGCACGCTGGCGCTGCTCGACGTCTACGGGCGAGTCGCGCGGGTGCTGGTCGACATGGCGCGCGAGGAAGGCAAGCGGCTCAAGGACGGCCGCATCTCGTTCCGCCGGGCGACCCACCAGGAGATCGCCAACCGCATCGGCACGACGCGGGAGACGGTCACTCGCATGCTGAAGGACCTCGAGCGCCAGCACCTGCTCGAGGTGACGCCGCGCGAGATGGTCGTCGGCGCGGACTTCGAGAAGGCGTTCGAGGCCAGCACCGAGAACTAGCGGGGCTCCCTACTTCCGCGGGAAGAGGGCGTCGAACTCCGGTTCGCCCTGGATCAGCGCGAGGTCGGGGTCGCGCCGCGCCCAGTCGCCCCCGCGGTAGCCCGCGCGGTGGGCCTTGTGCATCGCCTCCATCGCGTCGCTCTTGCGGCCGAGCTTGCAGAAGACGCAGGCGGCGTTGTAGTGCACCGACGCCTCGTTGGGCCGCAGCACCATGGCGAAGTTGGCCTCGCGCATGGCGTCCTCGGCACGACCCTCGTCCGCGAAATCGGAGGCCAGCAGGATGCGGGCGCGGGCGTCCTCGGGCACGTCGCGCAACTGCGCCTCGAGCACCTGGATCCGCCGCAGTCGCAGGTTCTTCCGGGCCTCCAGCTTGCCGAGCGCCTTCAGCGCGTTGCCGATCGGCACGTAGACGTTGTAGTCGGAGAGGTTGGCCTCGAGCGCCTCCTCGGCGATCGCCGCCACCTCCTGGTAACGGCCGGCGGTGAACAGCGCGCGCAGCAGCAGGTAGTAGACGCCTTCCGTGTCGCGGCGGCGGGCCAGCACCTGGCGGGCCGTGGCGATCACCTCCTCGTAGCGATCGCCCATCGCGTAGGCGATCCAGGCCTGGGCGACCTGCGCCTCGGGCAGGTCGGGCCGCAGTGCGATCGCCTTGTCGGCGGCCTCGCGGGCGCGGGCCAGCAGGTTCTGGTCGCTGCCGAACGCGCCCTGGTACTGCGCGCAGACGTTGGCGATCGCGGCGTAGGCGAGCGCGAAGTTGGGGTCGGCGCCGACGGCGCTCGTGTACATCTGCAGCGCGAACTCGAGGTCCTGGCGGGTCAGCCGCCGGGCGTAGCTCTTGCCCTTGAGGTAGAAGTCGTAGGCCTGCAGGTTGTCGGTGGGCTTGGAGGCGATCGCCTCCTGCTCCTGGGGCGTCAGCGTGATGCGCAGCGCCTGGGCGATCTTGCGCGCGATCTCGTCCTGGACCTCGAACACGTCCGCCAGCTCGCGGTCGTAGCGCTCGGACCAGAGCAGCGAGTCCGTCGAGGCGTCCAGCAGTTGAGCGCTGATGCGGAGGCGGTTGCCGCCGCGGCGGATGCTGCCCGCCAGCACGTACCCGGCCTTGAGCTGCTGGCCGACCTGGGCCGTGGCGACCGGCTTGTCGCGGAACGCCGAGACGGCCTGGCGCGACAGCATCTTGAGGCCCTTGATCTTGGACAGCTCGGTGATGATGTCCTCGGTGATGCCGTCGCGGAAGTACTCGTCCTCCTTCGCGCCGCTCAGGTTCTCGAAGTACAGGACGGCGACCGAGCGCTCGGCGTGCGGGTCGGACTTGCTCCGCGAGTCGGACAGCTCGGCCTGGCGCTGGCGCGAATCGACGTCGCGCTTGAGCCGCAGCAGGTCGGTCTTCAGCTCGGTCGCGGTCTGGCAGCGCAGGGCGCGGTCCTTCTCGAGCGTCTTGGCCAGCAGCGCGTCGAGGGCCGGCGGCGCCTGCGGGTTGACCTCGGTGACCGGCCGCGGCTTGCGATTGAGGATGGCGTCGAAGACGACCGCCTGGGTGTCGCCCTGGAACGGCTGCTCGCCGGTGGCCATCTGGTACAACACGGCCCCGATCGAGAACAGATCGGTGCGGGCGTCCGTCGGCAGGCCGCGCGCCTGCTCGGGCGACATGTAGTGCACCGTGCCGAGCACCGTGCCGGCGACGGTGAGGTCCCCGCGGCCGTGCGACGTCTCCACCTGGGACGAGGCGGCCTCGCCCGTGTACGACGTCACCGCCGCGATCTTGGCGAGACCGAAGTCGAGGATCTTGACCTGGCCGCGGGCGTTGACGATCAGGTTCACGGGCTTCAGGTCGCGGTGGACGATGCCCTTGGAGTGGGCGGACTCGAGCGCGTCGGCGATCTGTACGCCCAGGTCCAGGATCTCGTCCAGCGGCAGCGGGTGGTGGGCGATCCGCTGCGACAGGGTCTGGCCCTCGAGCAGCTCCATCACGATGAAGTGCTGGCCCTCGTGGTGCTCGATCGAGTGCACCGTGCAGATGCCGGGGTGGTTGAGGGCGGAGGCCGCGCGGGCCTCGCGCTGAAAGCGTTCGAGGATCGCCGGGTCGCGCTGGAGTTCCTCCGACAGGAACTTGACGGCCACCCGGCGTCCGAGCTGGGTGTCTTCCGCTTCGTAGACGACGCCCATGCCGCCCGAGCCGAGCTGGCGGAGGACCTTGTAGTGCGAAACCGTCCGGCCGACCAGCGAGTCCGTCGTCATTCCGTTCCGTGTCCCTCGCAGAATTGGAGCCGCGGCATGCTACCGCACGCCTAACCAGGATCAGATCGAGCGCGGCGCCTACTGCGCGTCGTCGACGTCGATTCTCAGTTCCGCGCGCTGGCCCGCGCGGTCGATGCCGAGGCGCAGGCGTGCCCCGGGCTGGGCTTCCGCCAGCAGGTTGCGCAGCTCCGGCGCGCCGGCCACCGGCTTGCCGTCGACCGCGAGGATCACGTCCCCGGGCTCGAGGCCCGCGCGGTCCGCGGGGCTGCCCCGCAGCAGCTCGAGCACGACGGCGCCTGGCGGCGTCGCGCCCGTGGCCGGGCCCTCGACCGCGGCGATGCGGGTGATGCCGACGAAGCCGCGGCGAACGCGGCCGTGGCGCTCGATCTGCTCGGCCACGTGGCGGGCCAGGGCCGCCGGCACCGCGAAACCGATGCCCATGTAGCCGCCCGTCTCGGAGTAGATCGCGGTGTTGATGCCGATCAGCTCGCCGCGCACGTTGACGAGGGCGCCGCCCGAGTTGCCCGGGTTGATCGCCGCGTCGGTCTGGATGAAGTCCTCGTAGTCGGCGATGCCCACGTTGGAGCGGCCGATGGCGCTGATGATGCCCATCGTCACCGTCTGGCTGAGCTGGAACGGGTTGCCGATCGCCAGCGCGTACTCGCCGACCGCGACCTTCGACGAGTCGCCCCAGCGCAGCGAAGGCAGCGCGACCTTCGACTCGACGCGGATCACCGCGATGTCGGTCGCCGGGTCGGTGCCGACCAGCGCGGCCCGGAAGCGGCGGCCGTCCGAGAGCGTGACCGCGATCTGCCGCGCGCGCTCGACCACGTGGTTGTTGGTGACGATCAGGCCCTCGGCCGAGACCAGCACGCCGGAGCCGAGGCTCGTGCGGCGCTCCTCGCTCGGGATGCGGAACGGCAGGTCGCCACCGAAGAACTCGCGGAAGAACGGGTCCGCGGTGAACGGCGAGCGACCCGCGCGCACCACCTGGGTCGCGGAGATGTTGACCACCGCGGGTGTCGCCAGCCGCGCGATCGCCGAAAAATCGGGGGCGCCACCGGGTGCTGCCAGCGCCGGACCGGCGACCTCGCGCCGCTGGGCCAGCCCCGCGGCATAGGCCATCGCCAGCAGCGCGGCGACGGCGGCGAGACGGAACCAGCGCACGGGAGACCGCCTCACGCGCCTTCGCCGCGCCCCGCGCGCGGCAGCTCGACACGCAGCACGCCGTCCTCGAAGGTCGCGTGGACCTGCTCGGGGTCGATCGCCGCGGGAAACTCGAAGTGGCGGTTGAAGGCTCCGTAGGCCCGTTCCACGCGGTGGAAGCCGTCGGGGCGGAGGCCCTCGATCTGGCGCCGCACACCGCGCACGAACAGCCGTCGCTCGTCCGCGACGATCTCGACGTCCTCTTCGCTCACGCCCGGCAGCTCCATCTCGACCACGAACTGGTCCGGGGTCTCGAACACGTCGGCGGCGGGGGAGAAGTGGGCGTACTCGGGACCGGGGCCGTCGAGGCGCGCCAGGCTCTCCTCGAACAGGCGGTTCATCCGCTCCTGGAGCGTCAGCAGGTCGCGCAGCGGGTCGTAACGGCGCAGCGTCATGAGGTCTCTCGGAAGTCTAGCGCCGTCACGGCTTCTTGATGCGCTTCTGCAACTCGGCGAGCAGGGCGAGCGCCTCCATCGGGCTCACGTGGTCGAGGTCGATCGAGCGCAGCTCGGTGACGATCGCGTCCTCCGGTGGCGCGAACAGCGCAAGTTGACGCACGCCGGCCGCCGGCGCGGCCTCGGAGTGGGCGAGCCGGGGGCGGCCCTCGCGGTCGAACTCCGTGCGCTCGAGGTTGCGCAGGATCTCCTGGGCGCGGCTGACGACGGCCGCGGGCAGCCCGGCCAGGCGCGCGACCTGGATGCCGAACGAGCGGTCCGAGCCGCCCGGCTCGATCTTGCGCAGGAACACGACACCGTCTTTCCACTCGCGGGCGGAGACGTGCAGGTTGCCGACCGCAGGCAGGTCGGCGGCGAGGTCCACCAGCTCGTGGTAGTGGGTCGCGAACAGCGTGCGCGGGGCGTGGGCCGCGTCGCGGGCGAGGTGCTCGGACACCGCCCACGCGATCGACAGGCCGTCGAAGGTGGCGGTACCGCGACCGATCTCGTCGAGCAGGATCAGCGAGCGGTCGCTGGCGTGGCGCAGGATGTGGGCGGTTTCCTGCATCTCGACCATGAACGTCGACTGGCCGCGCAGGATCTGGTCGGAGGCGCCGACGCGGGTGAAGATGCGATCCACCAAACCGACCCGAGCCTCGCGCGCGGGCACGAACGAGCCGACCTGGGCGAGCAGCGTGATCAGCGCGGTCTGCCGCAGGTAGGTCGACTTGCCGCCCATGTTGGGGCCGGTCAGCACGAACACCCGCGGCGCGCCTTCGCCCATCTTCAGGTCGTTGGCGACGAACGGCTCGCCCAGCACCCGCTCGACGACCGGGTGGCGGCCGTCGACGTAGGTCAGCTCGATCTGATCGGAGAGCCGCGGCTTGACGTAGTCATAGCGGGTGGCCGCCTCGGCCAGCGACTGCAGGACGTCGATCGCGGCCACCGCGCGGGCCGTCAACTGGACCCGCGCCGCGGCCGCGGCCAGGGTCTGCCGCAGCTCCTCGAAGAGCGTCGCCTCGCGGGCCAGGATGCGCTCGTCGGCGCGCAGGACCTTGTCCTCGTACTCCTTCAGCTCGGGCGTCACGAAACGCTCGCCGGTGGCGACCGTCTGCTTGCGGATGTAGTCCTCGGGCACCAGCGCCAGGTTCGACTTGCTGATCTCGATGTAGTAGCCGAACACGCGGTTGAAGCGGACCTTCAGCGACGAGATGCCCGTGCGCGCACGCTCGCGCTCCTCGATCGCCGCGATCGTCGTGCGGCCGCCGCGGCTGATCTCGCGCAGCTCGTCGAGTTCGCGGTCGGCCCCGTCGCGGACGACGCCGCCGTCGCGCAGGCTGGCCGGTGGCTCGTCGACCACGAGCCGGGCCACCGCGTCGCACAGGTCCGCACAAGGGTCGAGATCCTTGCGCGCGCCGCGCACGAGCGGGGCCAGGTTCTCGAGCGTGGTCGACTCGACCGCGGGCACGGCGCGCAGCGAGCGGGCGAGGGCGGCCACGTCGCGCGGCGAGGCGGCGCCGAGGGTGACGCGGCCGACGATCCGATCGAGGTCCTGGATCTGGCCCAGCGCCTCGCGCAGCGCGCCGCGCTCGACGGTGCGGTAGGCCATCTCCTCGACGGCGTCGAGGCGGTCCTGGATCAGCTCGATCGAGCGCAGCGGCCGCAGCAACCAGTCGCGCAGCAGGCGCGCGCCCATGGCCGTGCGGGTGTGGTCGAGCACGTCGAGCAGGGTGCCGCGGCGCGAGCCGTCGTGCAGGCTCTCGACCAGTTCGAGGTTGCGGCGGGTCAGCGCGTCCAGCGCCACCTGGTCGGCCTCGTCGCGGGTGCGCAGCGAGGTGACGTGGCCGAGGTCGCGCTTCTGGGTCTCGCGCACGTAGCGCAGCGCGGCGCCCGCGGCCGCGGCCGCCAGCGGCTGCTCCTCGCAGCCGAAGGCGGTCAGGGTGGTGACGCCGAAGTGGCCGAGCAGCTCGTGACGCGCGGAGCGCGGATCGAAGCTGCGGGATTCGAGCTCGCGGCGGGGGATCGCGGCCTCGGGCTGGGCGGGGTCGTCGAGCCAGGACGGCAGCGGCGCGCCCGACGGCACGAGGACCTCGCGGGGCCGCATCGCGCCGAGGTCGTCGCGGAGCCGGGCGAGGCGGTCGGGGCCGGTCCATTGCGCGGCCAGGAACTCGCCGGTGGTGGCCTCGAGATACGCAGCGCCGAGACCGTCGGCCGTGGGCAGCAGGGCCATCACGAACGAGGACTCGCCGCTTTCGAGCGCCGCGGCCTCGACCTGGGTGCCCGGGGTGACGACGCGGACGACCTCGCGCTTGACCACGCCCTTGGCCGCCCGCGGGTCCTCCATCTGCTCGCAGATGGCGACCGACAGCCCCAGCTTGACCAGCCGCGCCACGTAGCCCTGGGCGGCGTGGTGGGGCACGCCACACATCGGGATCGGCTCGCCCGCGTGGTCCTTGCTGCGCGACGTGAGGGCGATGTCGAGGGCGCGGGCCGCGACCACGGCGTCCTCGAAGAACAGCTCGTAGAAGTCGCCCATGCGGAAGAAGAGCAACGCGTCCGGGTGCTCCGCCTTCATGCGCTGGTACTGCTGCATGGCCGGCGTCTGCGGCGGCGTGGCTTTGCTCATCAAGTTCCGTTCGGGGTTCGATCGGCGGGGAAGTGAGTATAAGCTCGCGCGAGCGATGCTCGTCCTGGCCGTCGACACCTCCTCCCCCCACGCCTCGATTGCGATCCGCGACGGCGGGCGGCTGCTCGTCGAGCTGCGCTCGGGCCAGGAGGCACTCCACTCCACGAAGGTCCTGCCGCGGATCGAGTTCCTGCTCCGCGACCTGGGCCTGGAGGCAGGTCGGATCGAGGGCCTGGCTGCGGTGGCTGGCCCGGGCTCGTTCACCGGCCTGCGCATCGGGCTGGGCACCATCCAGGGTCTCGCGTTGGGTTGGGGACGGCCGTGCCTGGCGGTCTCGGCGCTCGACCTGATGGCGCGGCGGGTGCGCGGGCGGGGACCGATCGTCGCCCTGCGCGATGCCTGGCGCGGAGAGCTGTACGCCGCGTTCTACGATGCCGACGGCCAGCCGCGCGGGGAGGCCGTGGTGCTCGGTCCAGAGGCGCTGCGGGAGCAGGTGAGCGCGGGCACGGTCGTCACCGGCGACGGCCTGGAGATGGCGCGCGGCACGATCTCCGGCCTGCCCGGGGTGAGCTTCGAGCCGCGCTCGCCCTACCTCGCCGCGATCCTCGCGGAGGCCGCCGTCGAGGCCTTCGCGGCGGGCCACGCGGGCACGCCGGCGGACCTGCGTCCGCTGTACGTGCGGCCGGCCGCGGTCGCCGCCGCGAAGTGACGCCCCGGCCGGCCCGGCCGGGGGATGCGGAGGCGCTGGCCGCACTCGACGCGCGCTGCAACCCCGGGCCGTGGAGCGCGGCCTCGTTCGCCGCCCATCTCGCGTCGAGTCCGCCCAACGCCACGCTGGTGGTGGAGGCCGACGGCGACGGCGGGCTGTCGGCTTTCTGCGCGTTCCGGGTTGCGGCGGGCGAACTGGAGATCCTGCAGCTCGGCACCGCGCCCGAGGCCCGGCGACGGGGCCTGGCCCGCGCACTGCTGGCGCGCGTGCTGGAGCAGGGCCAGGGCGAGGGCGCGGAGGTGGCCTGGCTCGAGGTGCGTTCCGCGAACGGCGCGGCGCGCGCCCTCTACGCAACGGCGGGGTTCGAAGCCTGCGGCGCGCGACGCCGCTACTACCACGATCCGGTGGATGACGCGATCGTGCTGCGTCGCGTCGTCGGAGCCGGTCTTGAAATGAGCCGTCGGCCGGTGCTAGCGTCGCATCGGATCGACGGTCTCACCTCGGAATGCGGTCCAGTGGAGGTGGAGATGACAAGTCAGGCCGAAGCCTCGAGCCAGGAGTTGCTCGACAACGAAGAATATCGCAGGCTGGCGGACGAGCACCACACGCTCGACGCCCGCCTGCTAGTGCTCTCCGACAAGCTCGTGCTTTCCGACGAGGAGCAGCTCGAGGAAGCGACGCTCAAGAAGAAGAAGCTCCAGCTGAAGGACCGGATGGAGTCCATTTCCCGGGAGGTCCGCAACCGGGCCCACTGACATCCAGGGCACGCGCCGTCTTTCGCGCGCGCCCGGGGCAATGACCGGCGGGGGGCCCGTTTCTCGACGAGAGCCGCGGCCCTCTGCCTTTTTTGTTTGCGAAGAGAACGAAGAGCAAGGATGTCCATCGCCCGCGAAGGTTGGCCCTACATCGCCGTGCTCCTGATCGCCGGCGGCATCGTCGCGCTGCGCTACCCGTGGGTGGGCGCGCTGCTCGCATTCCTCGGCCTGTTCTGCGCCTTCTTCTTCCGCGATCCCGAGCGGGCGGCCCCGCAGGACCCGCGCCTCGTGATCTCGCCCGCCGACGGCAAGGTCGTGCAGGTGATGCCCGCCCCCGAGGGGCACCCGCTGGGCAACCCGCTCGGCCCGGGCGCCTGGCAGGTGTCGATCTTCCTGTCGATCTTCGACGTCCACGTCAACCGCTCGCCGATCGCCGGCAAGGTCACGGACGTGCGCTACAACCCCGGCCTGTTCCTGCCGGCGTTCGACGACAAGGCCTCGCTGAAGAACGAGCAGAACCTGGTGGTGGTGGAGGACGGCCCGCACCGCATCGCGTTCAAGCAGATCGCCGGCCTGATCGCGCGACGGATCGTGATGCGCAAGAAGGTGGGTGACACGGTCGGCCGCGGCGAGCGGATCGGCCTGATCAAGTTCGGCTCGCGGATGGACGTGTTCGTGCCGGCGGGTACGACGATGCGGGTCAAGGTGGGCGACCGCGTCAGCGCCGGCTCGAGCGTGCTGGCCGAACTGCCGGAGCCGCCGCGGTGAAGGCCGCCCGGATCGAGCGCTTCCGCCGCGGTGGCGCGATCCTGCCGGCACTGTTCACGGTCGGCAACCTGTTCCTCGGCTTCTGGGCGATCGTCAAGACGATGAACGGCGAGTTCGCCGAGGCGGCGCCGCTGATCTTCTGGGCGTGCGTGGCCGACGCGCTGGACGGCCGCATCGCGCGCATGACCGGCACCACCTCCGAGTTCGGCGGCGAGCTCGACAGCCTGTGCGACGTGATTTCGTTCGGCGTGGCGCCCGCGGTGCTGGCCTACGGCTGGGCGCTGTCGGCGATCCCGCGTGCGGGCTGGCTGGCCGCCTTCCTGTTCGTCATGTGCGGCACGCTGCGGCTGGCCCGCTTCAACGTCCAGCGTCACGTCGTCGACGGCCGCTTCTTCGTCGGCATGCCGATCCCCGCCGCTGCAGCGCAGATCGCCGCGGTCGTGATGTTCGCGCCCGAGCCGCTGGCCGAGCGGGTCGCCGCGATCCCGGTCATGGTGCTGGTCGTGATGCTGGCGTTCCTGATGGTCTCGACCCTGCGCTACCGCTCGGGCAAGGGCATCGACCTGGGGCGACGCCACAGCTACCTCGCGGTGCTCGGCGTCGCCATCCTGTTCCTCGCCATCGCGCTGCACCCGGGTTCGGTGCTGCTGCTGATGGCCTCCGCGTACTCCCTGTCTGGGCCCGCGGGGCACCTGATGGGACTGCTCCGGCGGCGCTCCGACGTGCCGCCGCCACCGCCCGCGCCGGCCGAGGCGCATTGAGCGAAGCGGGGGCAGCGGCCGGCCCCCGGGTCGGTGTCGGCGCCGTCGTCGTCCACGAGGGCCGGGTGGTGCTGATCCGGCGCGGCAAGGAGCCGATGTACGGCCGCTGGATCGTGCCCGGCGGCACCGTCGAGCTGGGCGAGACGCTCGAAGAGGCCTGCGTGCGGGAGCTGCGCGAGGAGACCGGACTCGACGTGCGCCCGCTGGAGCTGCTCACGGTCTTCGACCGCATCGACCGCCACGGCGACGACGTGCGTTACCACTACGTGATCGTCGACTACCTGTGCTCGTGGCAGGGCGGGGAGCTGCAGGCCGGCAGCGACGCGCTGGAAGCCGCGTGGGCGAGCCGCGACGAGCTGAAGGATTACGATCTGCCGCCCAAGGCGCTCGAGGTCATCCTCGACGGCCTGGGGCGGGCGGGGCAGCGCGCGGGTTAGACGGGCTCAGCGTCCTCGGCGGCCGCCGTGGCCAGCGGGAGCCACAGCCGGACGCGGGTGCCGCGCGGCAGCGCCGGAGTGAGCAGGGCGCCGCCGCCGTGGGCCTCGGCGATGCGCTGGACCAGGGCGAGGCCCAGCCCGGTGCCGCCACTGCGAGTCGAGAAGTAGGGCTCGAAAGCCCGCGACGCGACTTCCGCCGGCACGCCAGGGCCGTCGTCCACGACCTCGAGCACCGCGCGCCCGTCCTCGGCCAGCGCCCGCACCTGCATCCGCCCGCCCTCGGCCACCGCGGACAGCGCGTTCTCGATCAGGTTCACGAGCGCCCGCACCAGCAGCCGGCGATCGCCTTGCACGAGCGGGCCCGCGCCGGGCTCGACGACGAGCGAGACGCCGGGCGGCAGCGCCGAGCCGTACGGGGCCGCGGCTTCCGCGATCACGTCCTGCAGGTCGAGCGCGCGCAGCTCCGGCGGCCGGGCAAAGGACGAGAACTCCGTGACCATCGCCCGCAGCGTCGCGACCTGGCGCAGGATCGTGGTGGTGCACGTCTCGAGCGTCGCACCGAAGTCTTCGCGGCGGTCCGCGTAGACGCGGCGCAGGTGCTCGCTGGCGAGCTGGATCGGGGTCAGCGGGTTCTTCACCTCGTGCGCGACCTGGCGGGCCATCTCGGCCCACGCCGCCAGCCGGTTGCTGCGCTCCAGGTCGTTGCGCTGGCGCACCAGCTCGCTCGCCATCTGGTTGAAGGCCTCGACCAGCTCGCGCAGCTCGTCGCGGGTGGTGGGCTCGACGCGAGCGCCGAGGTCGCCGCGCGCAACGCGGCGGGTGGCGGCGGTCAGCGCGAACAGCGGTCCCGAGATGCGGCGCGACATCGAGAAGGCGAGCCCGGCAGCCAGCAGCAGGAAGGCGACCGAGGCCAGCCGCGCGGTGCGGTCGAGGTCGGCCAGCACCGCATCCACCTCGCGGCGGCGCGAGGCCAGCGGCAGCGACAGGATGCCGGGCTCGCCGCCGCCCAGCGCCAGCGGCACGGAGACGACGGAGAAGGTGAAGGTGCCGATGCGCTCGGTGCGCAGCACCGCCGGCGCGCCCTCGAGCACGAGGCGGCGGTAGGTCTCGCCGTCCACGCGGGCGTCGAGCAGGCCCGACGCGTACAGCTCGCGCTTGCTCGAAGCGATCAGCCGGCCCTGGGCGAAGACGTCGAGGTCGTTGCGGATCAGGCGCTCGACCCAGACCAGGGCCTGGTCCGTCACCGGCTGGGAGTCGGGATAGTCGCCGCGCTGGAAGAACGCGAAATCTTCGACGGCCTTGCGCGCGATGGAGGCGCGCTCCAGGGCCTGGTCCTCGGTCTCGCGGGCGAGCCGCTCCTCGACCAGCTCGCGCACGACCCCTTGCAGCAGCAGCGCCGGCCCCACGGCGAGCGCGATCAGCGCAACGAACAGCCGGCGCGAGAAGCGCGAGGCCACGGCCAGCACGACCGAGCTCAGCGTGAGGTGGCGCCGGCCCAGGACCTGGCGCAGCAGCAGCACCGCGAACAGCGCCGCCGCCGCGGCCAGCGAGAAGGCGGCCGCGGCCTCGAACGCGTCGGCGAGCGAGCCGATCAGGGCCGGCTCCTCGCGGTAGAGGAACGAAGCGCCGCCGCCGGGCTTGAACGCCCAGGCCGCAACCGGGCGGCCGTCGAGGGGGAATCGAAGCCAGCTCCCGGACGGCTCGGCATCGGCGCGGGCCAGCGCGTCCGGCCCCGGGTCGGGCGGCGGATCGGCGCTGCTGAACTGCAGCCGTCGCGCGTCGTCGAGGGCCAGCAGCCCGACCTCGCGCTCGCGGGCCGGGATCGCGGGGGCCGAGCGGAACAGCGTCGCGTAGGGATCGCGCGGTGATAGGAAGGGCAGGTTCGAGTAGTCCTCCGCCACCCAGACGTGGACAGCGCCGCGCAGCACGCCGTCGTAGACGAGCTGGCGGCGGGCATGGAGCACGGGGCGCTCCACGCTGCCGATCGCGATCCGTTCCGGGCGCTGCTCCCACTCCTCGCCGCGCGGCAGCGGTGCCAGCGGGCCTGCCAGTGGCGCCAGGTTGAGGGCGAAGCGGCTGGCGACGAAGCCGTCGGGATCCTGGATCTCGACGGCGGACGAAAGCCCGAGCGCCGCCAGGTCGGTGCTCGACCAGGTGGCGAAGGCGAGTTCCTCGATCGGCCCTCGCTCCGACTCGGAGCCGGGGGCCAGCAGCCGCAGGCCATCGATCCGTTCCAGCGCGCGGGCCAGCACGTGGGCCCGCCAGCGCGAGAGCTCGCTCACGCGGGGCGCAAAGTCCGCCTCGATCTCCCGCCGCAACACGGCGTCGCCGTGGGCGGCGAGGGTCGGTTGCGCCAGCAGCCCGGCGAGCGGCGCGAGCAACGCCAGTGCGGCGGCGCGTGACTCGGGGCTGGCTGCGCGCCAGGCGCGGCCGAGGGCCGGAGCGCGCAAGCCCAGGCCCAGCGCCAGCGCGGCGAGCAGCGCGGCGATCGGCCACGGCGGAGCCAGCTCGAAGCGCACGAGCAGCAGGTGGCCGACGAGACTGCCGAGGGCGAACGCGGCGAGCAGCCGCCGCACGGGGAGCTCGCGAGCGCTGGCCAGCGCGGCCGTGGCGGCCGTCAGTCCGGCGAGCCAGAGCAGCCCGGCCGAGAGTTGCAGCAGACTGCGGGCGCTGAGCGTGGGCAGCAGCGCGAGGGACTCGGGCGGCGCTGCGGAACTCCACGCGATGTCGGCGACCAGCGCCGCGGCGCAGGCCAGCCCGGCCGGGGCCGCCACGGCCGCGGCGAGGGTCGCGGTGGGAGCTGGCAGGCCGGCGCGGGCCAGGGCGGCTGCCGCCGCCAGGGCGGCGAGAGCGACAGCCGCGGCGGCGGTCAGGCCGAGATCGAGCGGCGAGCGCAGGAGCGGGCCGAGCGCCGGTGAGGCGTACTGCTCGGCGCTCGCCAGCGCGCCGAAGGGCAACGCGGACGACGCGGGCAGGAGCACGACCCGGGCTGCCACCACGGCCAGCGCGCGCATGCCGACGCTGGTCCCCGCGCGCAGCGAGAGGCTCACCACCAGCGCCGCCGCCGCGACCGCCAGCAGCGCGAGCCAGACGCGGGCCCGGCGGGCGAGCCACTCGCCCGGTTCGGCGTCGCGGGTGCGGGCCACGGCCAGCAGTCGGCCGTCCGGCGCCGCGAGCGCTCTCTCTGACGGATCGACGGGCGGCGGCGGCTCGTCGACGTGCACGAAGCGGAGCGCGACCCGGCCCTCGCGATCCGCGAGCCGCTCCGCGTCCTGGACGAAGGCGTTGCGGATGTTGCGGCGCACCGCGACCTCGGCTTCGGCGCTGAGCCAGGCGTCGCCGACGCGGCGCAAGGCGACGTAGCGCGCGGCACCGCCCGAGGACACCACGCCGATCGTCGCGCCGCCGGCGGTGAGCGGGCGCAGCCGCGGGGCGTCGGTCGCTGGCCCGGCCCAGGCGACGGCGTCCAACTCGCTGTCGCGGATGGCGAGGCTCTGCTCGGCAATCCGCAGCCGGGCCAGGCGCCGGAAGGCCTGGGCCCGCGGGGCCGGCTCGCGGCGGGCGACGGCAGCGAGGTCCGGGGACGCGGCGAGGTCGTCGAGCGACCGCTGCAGGGCCGCCAGCGTCGCCTGGTGCCGGGCTTCGACCGCGGCCAGCAGCGCGGCATCCGCCGCCGCCGCGCCACGCGGCCCGGCGGCGGCCAGCCAGCCGAGATCGGCCGCGGCGCAGGCGACGAACAGGCCCGCGGCTCCGACCCACAGGCGGAGCCCGCGCGGCCTCAACGCGTGGTCCGGATCTCGAACACGCGCCAGTCGCCGGACTCGATCCGCAGCGTGAATGCGAGCCCCTCGACGAGCGGGCCGCCGGCGGCGGATCGGGTCCAGGTGCCGCGCACGAAAGCGAGGTCGTCGCCGGCACGATCGAGGCTGGCGTGCTGGAGGGCGAAGCCCGTGGCGCGGCGTGCCGCGAAGAAGCCGGCGAAGGCGACCTCGAGCTGGCCCGCGGCCCAGATCTGCTGGCCGTCGGTCAGGCCGCGCAGGTCGACGTGGACGCGGGCCCGGCGCGAAACGGAATCGCGCAGGGCGCCGGCGTTGCCGTCGCGGAGCGCGCGTTCGAGCGCGTCGAGGCGGGTGCGCAGTCCCGCATCCGGCGACTGGGCGCGGACGGGACCAGCCGCGACCGCCAGCAGGGCAGCCGCGCAGGCCAGAAGCAGACCACGGCGGGCCGCGCTCACCCGCTCATCGTAGAAGCGGGGCTCCGCGGGCGTCAATCGCGGCCGGGGCCGGAAGTTATACTGAGCACATCCATGAAGACCCAGGACCTCCTCTCCAAGTCCGCCCACGCGATGCGCTTTTCGGCCATCCGCCGGATGAGCGCCGTGATCGAGAAGCCCGGCATCATCTCGTTCGCCCCCGGCCAGCCCAGCCCCGAGACCTTTCCGGTCGCGGACTTCGACCGCATCCTGCGCCGGGTCGTCGCGGAGGAGGCGAGCGGGGCCTTCCAGTACACCCAGACCCGCGGCTTCGCGCCGTTGCTCGAGGCGGTCGCCGACTACGCGCGGGCCAAGGGCATCGAGTCGCACCCGGCCGAGCGGATGATCACGGAGGGCAGCCAGCAGGGCCTCGACCTCGTCACCCGCGTGCTGGTGGACCCCGGCGACGTCGTGCTCGTGGAGTCGCCGAGCTACGTGGGGGCGCTGTCGGCCTTCCGCGCCGCGCGGGCGCGCATGGTCGGCGTCGGCCTCGACGAGGAAGGCCTGGACCTCGACGACCTGCGGCGGCGGGTCCGGCACGAACGCGAGCTGGGGCATCACGTCAAGTTCCTGTACGTGGTGCCCAACTACCAGAACCCGTCGGGCATCACCCACGCGCTCGAGCGGCGCCTGGGCCTGCTGGAGGCGGCGCGCGAACTCGAGCTGCTGATCGTCGAGGACGATCCGTACGGCGACGTCTACTTCGACCAGCCGCCGCCGCCCGCGATCCGTGCGCTGGACAAGGAGGGCCGCGTGCTCTACTTGTCCTCGTTCTCCAAGATCCTGGCGCCCGGCTTGCGCACGGCCTTCGTGATCGGGCCCGAGACCCTGCTGGCCAAGATCGAGATCGCCAAGCAGGCCGCCAACCTGTGCGGCAGCGGCCTCGACCAGCGGGTCGTACTGGCGTGCCTGCGCGAGGGCCTGATCGAGGTCCAGAAGGAGCGCATCCGCCCCTACTACCGTGGCAAGTGCCAGGCAATGCTCGCGGCGCTCTCGCGCGAGATGCCGGCGGGCGTGACCTGGACCCATCCGACCGGCGGCCTGTTCGTGTGGCTGCGGCTGCCGGAGGGCCGCGACGCCGAGTCGCTGCTGGAGGCCGCGGTGGCCGAGGGCGTCGCCTACGTGCCCGGTTCGCCGTTCTTCGCGGCCGACGACGATGGCGCCAACACGATGCGGCTGACCTTCGCCAAGGAGGACGTGCCGAAGATCGAAGACGGCGTCCGCCGCCTGGCGAAGGTGATCAACGCGTAGACGCCGCGCGGGGGCGCCTACACCCCGTACAGCATCAGGTAGATCACCACGCCCGTCACCGACACGTAGAACCAGATCGGCAGTGCCCGGCGGGCGATCTTCTTGTGCTCGGGGAAGCGCTCGCGCAGGGCGCGGGTCGCGGTCACGATCACCAGCGGCACGTTGACCACGGCCAGGATCGTGTGCGAGAGCAGGATCGCGAAGTAGAGCGTGCGCAGCGGGCCCTGGCCCGTGTAGCGGACCGAGCCGACCTGGAAGTGGTAGACGAGGTACGAGGCCAGGAACAGCGCGGACGTGCAGAGCGCCGCGATCATGCAGGCGCGGTGGGCCTCGCGGCGCCCGGCGCGGATCAGCCGCCAGCCCACGAACAGCAGCACGGCGCTGGTCAGGTTGAGGGCCGCGTTGAGCCTGGGCAGGTCCGTCACTTCCATCACGGTCCTCAGCGCGCGACCTGGCGCAGGTCCTCGAGCAGGCGCTTCATGTCGTCCTCGTCGCCGCTGTCGTAGTAGCCGCGGACGCGGGCCTGGCCGTCGACCAGGAAGAAGCGCCCGCTGTGCATGAACGGGCCGTCCGGGGCGGGCTCGCCCTTCGGCGTCTCGAAGACGTCGAGCTTGACGCCGTCGCGGGCGAAGCCGTGCAGCGCGTCCCGCGCCCCGGTCAGGAACGACCAGTCGTCGCCCGGGTCGAACGGCGCGGCGTAGCGGGTCAGTACCTCGGGCGTGTCGGTCTCGGGGTCGACCGAGAAGGTCACGTACTGCACACCCGCGGGGCCCTCCTTGCGCAGCCGGGCCATGCGTCGGGTCATCGGCGGGCAGATCCCCGTGCAGGTCGTGAAGATGAAGTCGCCGACCCAGGTCTTGCCACGGAGCTCGGCGAGCCCGAAGCTGCGGCCGTCGTGACGGGTGAAAGCGAAGGCGGGCACGTCGAGGTAGACGGGCGGCGGCTCGATCACGACCAGGGTCTGACGGCGCCACCAGAGGCCGGCAGCGGTGGCGGCGAGGGCCAGGGCGAGCAGGGCGAGCGGTGCGATCAGTCGACGCGGGTTGCGAGGCGAGGAGGACATCGTTTCCGACTCCGGGGCGCGCGCGAAGCGCGCCGCTGGCTACTGGCGGTCGAGCAGCATCAGCGCCGACTGCGCCGGGAGATAGAGGATGGAGGCGAAGAAGAGGCCGCGGGCCGCGGGCCTCGTGCGCAGCACGGCGGCACGGGCGGCCATGCCGGTGAAGGCGAGGCCGAGCACCAGCGCGCCGATCAGGTAGTTGGTGCCGGTCAGGCCGGCGACCGTCGGCGTCAGGCTGACGAGGGTCAGCGCGACGCTGTTGGCGACGGCCTGGCGCCCGGTCATGCGGCCCTCGGGATCGATCACGGGCAGCATCGGCATGCCGCCGCGCGCGTAGTCCTCGCGGAACAGCCAGGCGATCGCGAGGAAGTGCGGGATCTGCCACAGGAACAGGATCGCGAACAACACGAACGCACCGGCGTCGAGCGAGTGGCGGGCGGCGGCCCAGCCGATCACCGGCGGCAGCGCGCCGGGCACCGCACCGACGATGGTCGACAGCGACGTGCGCGTCTTCAGCGGCGTGTACAGGAAGACGTAGCTGATCCAGGTCACGCCGGCGACGGCAGCGGCGAGGCCGCCGTTGCGCACCCAGAGCAGGGTGATGCCGACGACGGTGAGGGCCAGCGCGAACGCCGCGGCCTGCGCGGTCGACAGCCGGCCGGCCGGGATCGGTCGCTCGCGGGTGCGGTGCATCAGGGCGTCGGTCGCGCGCTCGAAGACCATGTTCATGGCCGAAGCGCCGCCGGCGACGAGAGCCGTGCCGACCATCGCCCACAGCAGCGCCTCCGAGGCCACGCCGCCGACGGGGGAGCCCATCACGAAGCCGACCAGGGCCGTGAAGGTGACGAGGAAGGTGATCCGCGGCTTGGCCAGTTCCAGGAAGTCGGCGCGAGCGCTCCGCACCCGGGGCACGGCAGCCTCGGCACTCATTCGTCGCTGCGCCCGCTCGGGGTCGGCGAGGCTTCGGGAGCAGGCGAAGGGGCGGCGACCGGGGCGTCGGGATCGGGTGTGGGCGTGGGCGTGGCGGGTGGCGGGGGCGGCAGCGCCTTGCCCTCGGGATCGAGGCCGCCGAGGCGGATCGCGGCGACGCTCCACGGGTTGCGCAGGCCGACGTAGACGGTGTCGCCGACCAGCAGCGGAGCGGTCCGCAGCGGGCTCGGCGTGCGCGCGGCGCCGATCTTCTTGCCGTCGCGGGCGTCGAAGGCGAGCAGTTCGTCCTCGAGGCAGGCGATCACCAGCGCCCCGCCGACGAGGTGCGGGCCGCCGAGCGGTCGCGAGGGCAGCGCCGCGCGCCAGGACATCCGGCCCTTGCCGCGCTCGAGCGACCAGAGCACGTTCTCGAGCGTCGCGAAGGCGACGTCGTCGCCGAACAGCACCGGTGGGGCGATCACGTCGGCGCCGATCTTCCAGCGCCAGCGGCCGTCGCCCGAGTCGAGCTTGCGCGAGTAGAAGGCGTGGGCCGTGGAGCCGGCGAACAGAACACGATCGTCCACCGCGGGCGCCGCTTTCCAGGGCGCGCCGGCGTTCCAGGTCCAGACGCTGCGGCCGGTCTGGCGCTCGCGCAGGCGCAGCGTGCCGTCCTCTTCGCCGACGAGGAGCCACGAGCCCCAGGGCAAGGGGGGCGCGGTCACCGTCGCCGGCTCGGGCGCGGTCCACACGACGCGCCCCGTCTCCAGCTCGAGCGCGGCGAGGCCCTTGCCGGCGACGAACACCCAGCCGTTCTCGGCGACGGCGGCGAGCGAGCCGGTCACGCCCGACTCGGCGCGCCAGCGGGCCGAGCCGTTGCGCGGGGCCAGGCTCCAGATCGTGCCGTCGGCCTGGCGGACGAGCAGGGTTCCCGGGGTCGCGGAGATCGCCCCGGGACGCGGGGGCGTGGTCCACTGCCGATCGCCGGTCTGGCGGTCGAGACCGAGCACCGTCCCGTCGCGCAACGAGACGAAGATGCGCGCGCCGTCGGTCGCGAGGTCGCCCTCGAGCGGCTGCTCGAGCGGGGACAGCCAGGCGGTCGAAACGGGGAACAGCGCGGGAGGCGGGGCAGGGCGCGCGCCACCGCACGCCACGGCCGCCAGCGCGGCAGCCCACAGCAGGTTTCTCAAGGCGACAGGCACTCTATCACGGGCCTCCGCGCCCAGTCGGGCCCAAGGGGTGGGGGATATAATCGCGCTCCCCTGAGGTGGCGCTCCCCATGCACAGAGAATCGGTCGCGATCCTGGATTTCGGGTCGCAGTTCACCCAGCTCATCGCGCGTCGCCTGCGCGAGCTGCACGTCTACTCGGAGATCCTGCCCCCCGGGACCCCGGCCCGCGACCTCGCGGCGCGCGGGGTCAAGGGCGTGGTCCTCTCCGGCGGCCCGCAGAGCGTGTACGACCGCAAGGCGCCGCAGGTCGACCGCAAGGTGTTCGGGCTGAGCGTACCCGTGCTCGGCGTCTGCTACGGCATGCAGTTGATGGCCCGCCACCTCGGCGGCGAGGTCAAGGCGGCCGGCACCCGCGAGTTCGGCCACGCGATGCTCTCGCCGACCGGCGGCAGCCGGCTGCTCGACGGCGTGGGCCACCCGACCACCGTGTGGATGAGCCACGGCGACTCGGTGGTGCGGCCGCCCGCCGGCTTCAAGGTCACGGGCCGCACGAAGGACACCGCGGTCGCGGCGATCGAGAACCCGACGCGGCGGCTCTACGGCATCCAGTTCCACCCCGAGGTGCGGCACACCGCCGAGGGCCTGCAGGTGCTGTCGAACTTCCTCGACGCCTGCGGTTGCACCCGCGACTGGGACGCGTCGCACTTCGTCGCCGAGTCGATCGAGCGCATCCGCGTCCAGGTCGGCAAGGGCCGCGTGCTGTGCGCGCTGTCGGGCGGCGTCGACTCGGCGGTGGCCGCGATGCTGGTCCACCGCGCGGTCGGCCGCCAGCTCACCTGCGTGTTCGTCGACAACGGCGTGCTGCGCCGCGACGAGGCGAAGCAGGTGCGCGAGCGCTTCGCTCGCAAGCTGGGGCTGAAGGTCGTCTTCGTCGACGCCGCCGACGACTTCCTGCGCAAGCTGCGCGGCGTGTCCGACCCCGAGCGCAAGCGCAAGATCATCGGCCGCGAGTTCATCGCCGTGTTCGAGAAGGCCGCGCTGAAGGTGGGGAAGGTCGAGTTCCTGGCCCAGGGCACGCTGTACCCGGACGTGATCGAGTCGGTCTCGGTCAAGGGCCCGTCAGCGGTGATCAAGAGCCACCACAACGTCGGCGGGCTGCCGAAGCGGATGAAGTTCAAGCTGGTCGAGCCGCTGCGCGAGCTGTTCAAGGACGAGGTGCGGGCGGCCGGCCACGAACTCGGGCTCGACGAGGAGTTCCTGTGGCGCCAGCCGTTCCCCGGCCCGGGGCTCGCCATCCGCTGCCTGGGCCCGGTGTCGAAGGACCGCCTCGACCTGCTGCGCGCGGCCGACGCCGTCGTGGCGGAGGAGATTCGCGCCGCCGGGCTGTATCGCCAGGTCTGGCAGAGTTTCGCGGTGCTGCTGCCGGTGCGCTCCGTCGGTGTCATGGGCGACGACCGCACGTACCAGTACACGGCGGCGATCCGCGCGGTCGAGTCCGCCGACGGCATGACGGCCGACTGGGCGCGGCTGCCGTACGAGCTGCTGGCGCGGATCTCGAACCGGATCGTCAACGAGGTGCGCGGCATCAACCGCGTGGTCTACGACATCTCGTCGAAGCCGCCGTCCACGATCGAGTGGGAGTGACGTGAAGGACTTCGCGCACCTCCACCTCCACACCGAGTACAGCCTGCTCGACGGGGCGAACCGCATCGACGAGCTGGTCGGCGAGGCCGCCAAGCTCGGCCAGAAGTCGCTGGCCATCACCGACCACGGCAACATGTTCGGCGCCGTCGCCTTCCACGACGCGGCCCGCAGCAAGGGCGTCAAGCCGATCATCGGCTGCGAGATCTACGTCGCGCC
>JAMPXO010000052.1 GCA_023701125.1 Vicinamibacteria bacterium
GGGGTCGGGAGGAGGCGTGATGCACAGGCAAGCGCGGACCGAGGCGGGCTTCAGCATGATCGAGCTGATGGTCGCGATGGCGATCACGCTGATCGTGAGCGCGTCGATCTACGGGCTGGTGGCGGGCGGCCAGAACGCCTTCCGCCGCGACCCCGAGATCTCGGAGCGCCAGCAGAACATCCGGGTGGCGATGGAGCGCATCCAGCGCGACCTGACCGTCGCCGGCATGGGCATGCACAACGTCGAAGGCGGCGAGGGCACGACCTCCAACGGCTACTGGAGCCAGATCTTCAACCCGGACGGCAACGAGGCCGGCCCCGCCGGCGTGGCGTCGGTGATCAACACGGGCGAGCTGACGGACGTGCTGTCGTTCGTCGGCAACGAGGGCGAGTGCGCCGACGCGCCGATCGAGGATGTCGAAGGCCAGGGCAACTCGGTCGTGGTCAACTCCGCAACGGGAAATTGGCCGGCGTGCGTGCCCGAGCCCGGGTTGGTCTGGTTCCTGTACCCGGACGGCAAGGTCAAGCGCGCCTGGCTGCACAACATGATGGGCAATGCCGGTGCGATGAAGGCCAATTTCCCGTACGGCCAGCAGCCGACGTGGCCGATCTCCCAGGTCCAGGAGCATGGCGACCTCGTCTGCCCGACCGTGATCGCGCCGGGCGAGACCTGCCCCGAGCCCGAGGAAGAGCCGATCGCGATCGTGACGATGACCGTGTTCTCGTACAGGATCGGCCTCGACACGGACGGCATTCCGAGCCTGTACCGTTCGACCTCCGGCGGCATCGCAGCCGGCGGCTCCGGCGACCTCGAGTTCGTGGACCCGGAGGCGGGCGGCGAAGGCTGGCAGTTGCTGGCCCGCGGCGTGACCGACCTCCAGGTCCAGTACCTCGGCGGCGACGGAGTGTGGCGGGACGAGCCGCAGGAGGTCGTCGAGGACGACTACACGACGATCACCCGCCAGGTCCGGGTCAGCTTGCAGTCGCGCACGACCGGCAACGCCAACCTCGGCACCTCGGACGCCTCCGTGATCCAGGGCCGGCTGACCTCGGCCGTCACGCCGCGCTCGGCGATGTTCTTCCTCATGGCGGCGCCGTCGCCGTACACCTGGAGGTAGTGGTGGTCTCGAACGAACGCCGGCCCGACTCGGGCTTCGCCCTGATCCTGGCGCTGATGTCCCTGGTCCTGCTCACGACGCTCGGCCTCACCCTGGCGGCGACGACGTCGACGGAGCTGCGGATCGCCACCAACTACCGCTGGAACATGCAGGCCTACTACAACGCCCAGGCCGGGCTGGAGATCGGCAAGCGCTTCCTGCGCGACAGCGAGGCGACCTCGCTGGCCGTGTCGACCGACGGCTCCTGGAGCCACCTGTTGTGGCCGGCGCGCGACACCGCCGGCCTCGCTTCGCCCCCCGACACCAGCGGGTTCACCTCGCGGCCCGGGCCCAACGGCGAGGCCTCGCGCAACTGGGAGATGCAGGACTGCGACACCGACGCCACCTATGGGGCCAACGTCGGCCTCGGCTGGGTCGTCGACGATCCGTCGCAGCCCCATCCGTTCCAGAACGTGAGCGAGGCGCTCGGCCGCTCGCTGAACGGGACGTTCACGATCTGGCTGCGCCGGCCGCTGATCCTGCAGGCGGGAGCCAGCAACAACGACCCGGCCACCTACATCGAGGACGCGACCAACATGACGCTGATCCTGACGGCGGAGGGCACGGCGCCCTTCACCCAGACCGAGACCAGCGACTACGCGATGGTCAACCGGGCGGTGCGCTACCTGGAGATCCAGCTCAACAAGGTCTCCTCGGGCAACGAGTGCGACACCCGCGGCGGGCAGATCGGCGGCGGGGCGGGCGGCACGGGCTTCGACCAGTGCCACACGCTCAGCGACACCCGCGAAACCAACACGGCGATCAAGTGAGGCGACCGGTGATGCAGCGAACCAGTTCCGTGGAAGAAGGCCGCTCGCGGCCGCGGGGCCTGCGCCGGGCGGCGCTGCTCGGGGCGGTGGCCGCCGTGGCCCTGCTGTTCGCGGGCGACCGCGCGTTCCTGCAGTCGACTTCCGAGAGCGGCATCGATCCGCTCGAGGCGCTCGACATCCAGGTCAAGAGCAACGTCCTGGTCCTGCTCGACAACTCCGAGGGCATGCGCTCGCCGGTCGACGCGCCGGGGCTGCCCGTGGGCGACGACGACATCGAGGGCCGCTTCTTCCAGACGAAGAAGGCGCTGTCCGACGCGATCGCGACCAACGCCGACCGCTTCAGCTTCGGCCTCGTGACGTGGGGCCCGGACTCGTCGGTGATCAACGGCTTCGGCGTCACCAACGCCTCCAACCAGGCCCAGAACACGCCCGGCGCCTACGACGGCCCGTTCGTCTACGTCTCGGTCGATACCACCGCCAGCGCCTACTACGCCGCCACGTCGTGCCTCGACTCAGCCGGCAGCAGCAACACCGTGTCGCGCTTCTTCTGCGCGCCGGAAGCCGACTTCGGCCGCTTCAGCGGCAACGCCTCGGCCGAGTGGTGGGCGGGCTTCTCCAACTCCTCGGGCGAGAACGCGGGCACTTCGCCGCGCTTCTCGGATCCTTTCCCGCGCGGCTGCGTGGGCAGCGCCTGCCGCTACTACATGCAGTCGCGGCTGCTGCGCCACGGCGTGCAGTTCGAAGTCAGGCCGTCGGCCACCAGCACGAGCGATGCCATCGGTGGGGCCTCCACGATCAGTTGCCCGACGCCGCCCACCGGCGTATTCGCCGAGGAAGACCCGGACCGGCCCTGCTTCCAGTTCAAGAACGCCGACGACGGCAACGTCACGACCTTCTGGTACGTGTCCACGGCCTTCGCCCCGGAGGGGTCGACGAGCTGCACCGACGCGACGACCGACGAGACGGCCAGCGTCAACACGACGGGCTGGACCTCGGAGTGCACGGCCGCTCCCGGCGCCGCGACGATCGCCCACATGACCGCTGACCTCGGCGTCGCGGTCCCGGTCGACGACCTCGTCGGCTCGGGCCTGGTCGCGGACGAGACGGGCACGGTGGCGTCGTCGAAGCACGCGACCGGTCAGACGCTGACCGTGAAGGGCGTGCGCACGGGCACCGGCTCGGGCCGGCCGATCGCCGCGGCGCTCGACGTGATCCGCACGGACCGCACCTTCCCGCAGTCGGGCGACGCCGCCGTCGCCGCGCTGCAGTACGACTTCGTGCTGCTGGTGACCTCGGGCTCCGACCTGTGCGCCAGCAGTGATCCCGACGAGGCCACGCGGCTGGCCGCCGTGGCGGCCGAGGCGCTGTACGACGACGGGCTGCAGCGCGAGCTGCTGATCGTCGGCTTCACCAGCGACGATGAGACGATCGCGCGCCTGAACCGGATCGCGCTGGCCGGCTCCGGCGGCGAGGTGCAGGCGGACGGGACCGTGACCTGCCCGGCGGGCGTGACCTGCCGCACCGCCTTCATCGCCAACAAGAAGGACCAGATCGACGAGGCCATCCAGGACGCGCTGGAGATCGCGGCCCGCACCGGCGAGTTCGCGACAGCGGCCGTCACCAACGGCACGGTCTACGAGTTCGGTCCGCTGATCGACACGGACATCAACCCGATGGACCCGGCCGTGCGCTACGACCCGCGCCTGAACACCACCTACCAGTCGACGATCGAGATGCCGGGCTGGAAGGGCCACCTCTACGCCTACATCAACGACGGTACCGGCACCCGCGTCGGCGACAACCTGAACGACCCGGCCTACTTCGACGCCGGCCAGAAGCTGTACACGACGACCGTCAAGCCGATGCTCGACGCCACCGGCGTCAAGCAGCGCTACGAGTTCGCCGACCTGCACGCAAGCGCCACGTCCCGGGACATCCGCACCTCGAGCGCCGCGCTGAAGCGCCGCGTGTTCACCTCGTCGCCCTCCGTCGGCTCGGGCGGCTCGGCCTACAACCGGTCCTACACGCGCAGTGGCGACGCCCAGTTCGACGCCGCTCTGTCCACGGGCAGCAACGTCGTCTCCGTCTGGCCGCCCAACCAGACGGGGCTGACCAACGGCCTGACCGACATCGACCCCGCGGCCGGAACGACCGGCCCGCTGGACGTGGCGCTCGGCCTGACCGGCCTGAGCCTCGAGCAGATGCAGACCCTGGGCGCGTGCCAGGAGTCGCTGGAGGCGGGCAACGGCGTGGCCCCGGCCGCGTGCGCGTCGACGATCGCCAACGAGCAGCGCGAGATGGTCGTGAAGGAGAGCCGCCAGATCCTGCTGGCGTGGGCGGGTGGCGCCCAGGTGGCCCGTTCCACCGAAGACAACCTGCCGCTGCGCGACGCCACCAGCGGCGAACTGCTGTACGAGGCCCGCGACTGGTTGCTGGCCGACTCCACCCTGCCCCAGCCCGTGCTCGTCACGCCGCCGCTGTCGGCCACCCCGAAGCAGCACGTCAAGGAGTGGCTGCTGTACCGCGACGGCCGCCGCGACACCAACCTCGAGGGCATCCCCGAGGCCTCGAAGGGCTTCGGCCTCCGCAACCCCGACTTCGACAACGGCGACCCGGAGACGGCGCTGCAGACCAAGCCGCTGATGAGCATCATCTACTCGGCCCACAACGACGGCCTGCACGCCTTCCGCGCGGGCGGCAACTGCGGCGAGTTCACCGGCACCTCCGCCAACTGCCCGGAGACCGGCGGTGAGGAGCTGTGGAACTTCATCCCGATCGACCAGCTCAACAAGGTCTACTACCTGGCGCTGCACCAGAAGGTGTCGCCCCACGTCTACATCGCGACGTCGTCGATCCGCGTCGCCGACGTCTTCGTGTCCGGCAGCTTCACCACCGGCGGCCAGACCTACGCCGGCCGCTGGCGCTCGGTGCTGTACTTCGGCCGCGGCGCGGGCGGCAAGTTCTACACGGCGCTGGACGTGACGGGCGCCGGGCCGTTCACGGACGAGGCGCTCGACACCAACCCGCCGTGGGTGATGTGGAACCGCGGCAACGAGGACTGGCGCGTCCCCGAGCCGACGACGGCCGACGCCGGCTTCGACGGCATGGGCGAGACCTGGTCGACCCCGGCGATCGGGCGCTCCGAGCAGTACGGCATCGAGTACGTGGCCTGGACCGGCTCGGGCTACGGTGACGAGATCACGGAGGGCACGACGTTCTACGTCCTGAACGCGTTCGACGGCTCGATCATCGGCTCGTCGGACGTGGGCCAGGGCACGCCCACCTACATCGCGTCGAACGCGCTCGTGGCCTCGCCGTCGCTCTACAACGAGTACTACCTCAGGCCGGCCGCGTCGCTGGGCTCGGTCACCGACCGCGTGACCCGGGCCTACGTCCCCGACCTCCACGGCCGCATCTGGAGATTCGACGGCACGACCGGCTGGGCCGTGACGACGCTCGGGCCAACGCAGCCGATCGCCGATCCCTTGGCGCTGATGATCCTCAACAACGGCTCTGGCGAGAAGGCCTGGATCTTCGGCGGCAGCGGCAACGACACGCGGGTACCCGACAGCGCCGCGTCGCCGTTCTACATGTTCTCGTTCCCGGACACCTCGACGTCGTCGACGGCGATCAACTTCTACACGGCCGTTCCGCTCTCCCCGGGCTCGACCAACCTCGAGGGCTTCCGGCGTCCCTACGTCGACTCGCTCGGAGAGATCTACCGGAACGCCTCCCAGCCCGCGGTCGTGCTCAACGAGGCCGGCAACGGGCGCGTGTTCTTCCTGGCGCGGCGGTTCGACGGCACGTTCTCGAACTGTACGAACAAGTTCACCTCGTTGCTGTTCGGCCTGGGTGCCGTCAGCGGCGGAGCCGCCTACGACTTCTCGGGCGACGGCACGGCGGACCTGTTCAGCCAGTTGACGGACACCCGCGCGACGTACCTGAGCATCCAGGGCGGTGGCGTGTACGTGTCGACCTCGGGCACGACGACCGGCGTCCCCGCGCCGCCGGCGCCTGCGATCGGTTCGACCGCACCCGCGGCCCCCGAGCCGCCGAGCATGACCGTGACCAACATCCGGTCCAACACCCAGGTCTGCGCGACGTTCTTCTAGATTTCGGATTCTGAACAGGTGGAGGGCCTTTCCGGCCCTCCACCTGAGAAACCACTTTAATCGCCCCGGTGGCGGTGCTAGGCTTCGCCCATGGCCCAGCCACAGTTCCGGACCTGCCCGGCCTGCGGGACCCGCAACAAGCCGGCGTGGGAGTTCTGCGTCCGCTGCGGGGAATCCGTCGCCGAGGTTCCGCTCGGTACCGATGCTCCGGCCGCGACCGCAGCTGCGGGAGCCGTGCCGGCTACAGAGGGCGGGGTGGGGCCCGTGCTCCTGCTGGCGGTCGTGGCGCTGGGCCTCGCGGCCTGGGCCGCGACCCGCATCCAGATCCCGCGCGACGAGATCAGTTCCACGGCCTTCACGGCGGCCACGATGCCGCCCGCCGACAAGCCCACGGCCGCGTCCGAGGCGCTCAGTGAACTCGACGAGGGGCTGCGGCTGCTGCGGTCCGGCAAGCCCGAGAGCGCGCTCGGCAAGCTCGAGGAGGCGGCGCTGGGCGACCCCACCGACGCCGCGGCCCAGCACGCCTACGCCCAGGCGTTGTGGGTCACGGGCAACCGGGATCGGGCGATGACGTTCTACATCGCCGCGGCCCGGCTCGCCCCGGAGGACGTGCAGTACCTCTCCGACGCCGCCCGCGTCTGCACGGCGATGAACCGCCGCCCGGAGGCCATCGGCTTCTATCGGGCGCTGCTCGACGTGCAGCCCGACACGCCTGCGGCCCTGCGCAGCCTGTCGCAGCTGCTGATGGAGTCGGGCGGAGGGGCCGAGGCCGTCGACCTGCTGCGGCGGGCAGTGACGCTGGAGCCCGACAGCGTGGTGCTCGGCACCGATCTCGGGTACGCGCTCGAGCGCCTGGGCCGCGGGCCTGAGGCGGCCGAGGCCTACCGGCAGGTGCTTGGCGTCGATGCCACGGCCGACGTGGCGCGGGCGCGGCTGGTCGACCTGGAGTTCAAGGCGGGTCGCCCCGAGCAGGCCATGACCCTGGTCCAGGACGCGATCCGCGCCCATCCCGACCAGCCGGGGCCGCACCGTTCGCTCGCCACCCTGCTCGAGCGGATGGGCCGGCCCGCAGAGGCGGCGGCCGCCTACCGCGAGTACGCGCGGCTCGCGCCCAACGCCGCCGACGCCAAGGCCCTGGAGCAGCGGGCGGCGGCGCTCGAGGCCACCCCGGCTCCGGCCCCCACCGGCACCTCGTCGTGAAGCGGCTCCTGGCCGCAGCCCTGGTGGCGACGCTGGTCGCGCCCGTGGCGACGGCGCAGGAGACGAGCCTGGCCGAGGCCGCGCGGCGCGAGAAGGAACGCCGCAAGGCGCAGAAGAAGGACGGTGCGGCGGCCACCACCTTCACCGACGAGGACCTCAAGGCCGATCGCGAGGGCAGCGGCACGGTCTCGTCGCCCGCGGCCGCTGGCACCCGCGCTGCGAGGCCGGGCGCCGCTCCGCCTGCGGCGGGCGGCGGCGAGGCCGAGGGCAAGGCGTGGTTCAACCGCGCCGAGACGCTGCGCAAGTCGATCGCGGCCGCGGAAGAGCGGATCCCGAAGCACGAGCAGCGCATCGCCGAGTTGCGCAACGACAACGCGCCGAACCCCGACGACCTGCTCGACCCCAACCGGCTGCAGAAGCGCGAGGCGGAAATCCACCGGCTGCTGGCGGAGATCGAGGCGGCGCAGGCCGAGGTCGTGCGCCTGAAGCAGGCCCTCTCCGACCTGGAGGACGAAGCCCGCGCCAAGGGCATCCCGCCGGGCTGGCTCGAGGGGCGCTTCTCTGGCTGACGTCCTCGTCGTCGAAGACAAGGAGTCGCTGCGCGCGGTCCTGCGCAAGACGCTGGAGCAGCGCGGGCTGAGCGCCGACGAGGCCGCCGACGCCTACGTCGCCCGCAAGCGGCTCGCCGCCTTCCGCTACCTCGTCGTGCTGACCGACCTGCGGCTGCCCGCGGGCAGCGGCTTCGACGTGATCGACGCCGCTCGCGAGGCCGACGCGGATGCGGCCGTGATCGTGATGACCGCCTTCGGCGGCGTCGAGGAGGCCGTGCGCGCCATGAAGGCGGGCGCCACCGACTTCCTGACCAAGCCCGTCGACACCGAGCACCTGATGCTGCTGGTGGGGCGGGCGATCGAGCGGCGGCGACTGCTGACCGAGAACGTGCTGCTGCGCGAGGACGCCCAGCGCCGTTTCGGGCTGCCGCGCGTGCTCGGCGACGCCCCCGAGTTCCAGGAGTGCCTGAAGGCCGTGCAGCGCGCGGCCGGCACCGACGCCAACGTGCTGCTGACCGGGGAGAGCGGCACGGGCAAGGAACTGCTCGCCCGCACGCTGCACCAGCTCTCGGCACGGGCCAGGGGCTCGTTCGTCGCCATCAACTGCGCCGCGATCCCCGAGCAGTTGCTGGAGAACGAGCTGTTCGGCCACGAGAAGGGCGCCTACACGGGCGCCGGCGCGCGCAAGGTGGGCAAGGCGGAGCTGGCCCACCAGGGCACGCTGTTCCTCGACGAGATCGGGGAGCTGGCGCCGGCGCTGCAGGGCAAGATCCTGCGCCTCGTCCAGGAGCGGGAGTTCGAGCGGGTCGGCGGGCTGCAGACGCTGTCGGTCGACCTGCGGCTGGTGGCGGCGACCAACAAGGACCTGCGCGCCGCGGTCGCGAACAAGGAGTTCCGCGAGGACCTGTTCTTCCGGCTGTCGGTGTTCCCGGTGGAGATCCCGCCGCTGCGTCGGCGCCGCGGGGACATCCTGAAGCTGGCGGAGGATCACCTCGACCGCCAGGCCCGCGAACTCGGCCGCAAGGGCCTGCGTTTCTCGGAGGCGACCCGCAAGGCGCTGGTCGATCACGCCTGGCCGGGCAACGTGCGCGAGCTCCACAACTGCGTCGAGCGCGCGGCGATCCTGTCGAAGGGCCTCGAGATCCAGCCCGCCGACCTGCGCCTCGACCCCGCCCAGGGCGGTCCGCGGATCGCCGACGTGATCGACCTCTCGGGCACGCTGGCGGACGTCACCCGCCGGGCGACGTCACTGGCCGAGTCGGAGGCCGTCCGGCTGGCGATGGCGGAGGCCGCCGGCGATCGGGTGATCGCCTCCGCACGGCTGGGCCTCAGCCCCCAGGCGCTGGCCCGGAGACTGAAGCCCGACCCGGACTAGCGGGCTACTCCTCGGCGCGGCGCTTCGGCCGCATGTTGGCCGCGAGGATGCGCTTGCGCAGGCGGATCGCGGTCGGCGTCACCTCGACCAGCTCGTCGTTGTTGATGAACTCGAGCGCCTGCTCCAGGTTCAGCGCCCGGTGCGGGGTCAGCCGGATCGCCTCGTCGGCCGTGGACGCGCGCATGTTGGTCAGCTTCTTCTGCTTGGTGACGTTGACGTCCATGTCGGCCGGCCGCGCGTTCTCGCCGACGATCATGCCCTCGTAGACCGAGGCCCCCGCGCCGACGAACAGCTCACCGCGGTCCTCCATGTGGGAGAGCGCGTAGGCCGTCGTGTCGCCCGTGCGGTCGGCGACCAGCACGCCCGTCTGCCGGCGCTGGATGTCGCCCTGCCACTCGATGTAGCCCTCGATCAGGCTGTTCATCACGGCGGTGCCGCGGGTGTCCGTCAGCAGCTCGGTGCGGATGCCGATCAGGCCACGGGTGGGCACGTGGAAGTCGAGCCGCACGCGGCCCGAGCCGTGGTTGACCATCTTGACCAGCTTGCCCTTGCGGATCGCCATCTTCTCGAGCACGACGCCCATGTAGGTCTCGGGCAGGTCGACGACGAACAGCTCGAGCGGCTCCTTGCGCACGCCGTCCTCGACCCGGGTCAGCACCTCGGGGTTGGAAATCGACAGCTCGAAGCCCTCGCGCCGCATCTGCTCGATCAGGATCGCGAGCTGCAGCTCGCCGCGGCCGAGCACCATGAACGAGTCGGCGGACTCGGTCTGCTCGACGCGGATCGAGACGTTGGTCAGCAGCTCCTTGTCGAGCCGGTCGCGCACGTTGCGCGACGTCACCCACTTGCCGTCGCGGCCGGCGAAAGGCGAGGTGTTGATCGAGAAGATCATCGACAGCGTCGGCTCGTCGATGTGCAGCGGCGGCAGCGGGTCCGGCGTCTCGGCGGAGGTGATCGTCTCGCCGATGCTGATGCCGTCGAAGCCGGCCAGCGCGACGATCTCGCCGCAGGGGGCGGAGTCGACCTCGATCCGCTTCAGGCCGTCGAAGGCGAACAGCTTGGTGACCTTGGTGTTCTGCAGCTTGCCGTCGCGCTTGGCGACCGCCACCTGGTCGCCGACCCGGACCGTGCCGCGGAAGATGCGGCCGATGCCGAGGCGGCCCAGGTAGTCGGAGTAGTCGAGGTTGGCGATCAGCAACTGCAGGACCGCGTTCGGGTCGCCGGTGGGCGCGGGCACGTGGTTCACGATCGCGTCGAACAGCGGGCGCAGGTCCTGGTCGGGCCCGTCGGCCTCGGTCCGGCACACGCCGGTCTTGGCGATCGTGTACAGCACCGGGAACTCGAGTTGCTCCTCGGTCGCGTCGAGGTCGATGAACAGGTCGTACAGCTCGTTCAGCACCTCCTGCGGCCGGGCGTCCGAGCGGTCGATCTTGTTGATCACCGCGACCACGGGCAGCCGCGCCTCGAGCGCCTTGCGCAGCACGTAGCGGGTCTGCGGCAACGGGCCTTCCGAGGCGTCGACCAGCAGCAGCACGCCGTCGACCATCTTCAGCGCGCGCTCGACCTCGCCGCCGAAGTCGCTGTGGCCGGGGGTGTCGACGATGTTGATGCGCAGGTCGTGGTAGTGGATCGCCGTGTTCTTGGCGAGGATCGTGATCCCGCGTTCACGCTCCAGGTCGCCGGTGTCCATCGCGCGCTCGGCGACTTCCTGGTTGGCGCGGAAGGCCCCGGACTGACGCAACATGCAGTCCACCAGCGTGGTCTTGCCGTGGTCGACGTGGGCGATGATGGCGATGTTGCGGAACGGCGCGGCGTTGCTGGACGACATGAAATTCAGGTTCCTCCGAGCGAAAAGCCGAGTATGCTAACACGCCCCGATGTCCGAACCTTGCGGACGCGGCGCGCGCCCCCCCTTGCGGCTCCTGCACGTCACCCCGTTCTACGCGGACCCGGCCTTCGGCGGCATCGCCCGCGCCAGCCAGGCGCTGTGCCGCGCGCTGGCGGCGCGGGGCCACCATGTCACGGTCGTCACGGCCCGCCTGGCACCCGACCTTCCCGCGCTGGCGGACGACGCCGGCGTGCAGGTGCTGCGCCTGCCCGGGCCGCGGGCGGCCGTGCAGGCGCGGCTGCCGTGGCCGCGCGGCGTGGCCCGGGTGCTGGCCGGGCTGGGCGCCTTCGACGTCGTCCACCTCCACGGCGCTCGTCACGGCCTGGCGGTACCGGCAGCCGCCTGCGCCGCGCGCTGCGGCGCACCGCTGGTGGTGCAGCCCCACGGCACCCACCCCGATCACGCGCAGCGACGGTTCGCCAAGCGCGTCTACGACGTCGTCTGGGGCCGCCGCGTGTGGCGGGCCGCGGCGGCCGCACTGGCCGTCAGCCAGGCCGAGGCACGCGACCTGCCGCGCCGCGCCGAGGTCGTGCCCAACGGGGTCCTTCCGCTGCGCTGCACGGCGCCCGCGCCCGAGCGCGTCCCGGGCCGCCTGCTGTTCGTCGGCAACCCGAGCGTCCAGAAGCGCGGCCGCGCGCTCCCCGCACTGCTCGCGGCGCTGCCGGCCGCGTCGCTGCACGTCGTCGGCCCGGTCGACGCCCGCTTCCGGGCCGCGTTCGCCCGCTTCGGCGCGCGGGTCAGCTTCGACGGCGTGCTGGCCGGCGAGGCGCTGGCGAACGCCTACGCGTCCGCGGCGCTGCTCGTCCACCCGGCGGTAGGCGAGGCGTTCGGCCTGGTCCCGTTCGAGGCCGCGCTGCTGGGCACGGCTGGCGTCGTCGCGGGCGCCCACGGCTGCGGTGAGTGGTACGCGGAGGCCGGCGGCGCGTGCGTGCCCGCCGACGCCGCGGACGCGCTGGCAGCGGCGGTCGCGGCGCGGCTTGCGGACCCGGCGCTGGCCGCCGCCGAGGCCGCGCGGGTCGCGGCCTTCGTGGGCCGCCACCTGACCTGGGACGCAGCCGCGCGGACCGTGGAGGCGCTCTACATCCGACTCCGGGCCGGCGCTTGAGCGGCCCGCGCGTCGCCGCGGTCGTCGTCAACCACGACGGCGGCGCGCTGGTGGAGGCCGCCGTCGACAGCCTGCTCGCGCAGCAGGGTGTCACGATCGAAGTCGTCGTCGTCGACAACGCCTCGCGCGACGGCTCGCCGGACCGGCTCGGCGAGCGCTTCGCGGGCCGCATCCGCCTGTTGCGCGCGGTGGGCAACGTCGGCTTCGGCGGCGGCTGCAACCTCGGCGTCGCTGCGACCGACGCGCCGTGGGTGCTGCTGCTGAACCCGGACGCGCGAGCCGTGCCCGACCTCGCGGCGCGGCTCGTGGCCCGTGCGGTCGCAGACGAGCGGGTCGGCATGGTTGCGCCCAAGGTCTGGCTGGAGAGCGACGAGCGACCGCCGCGGCTCGACACCTGCGGCCACCTGTTGTTCCCGGACGGGCTCAACCGCGGTCGCGGCCGGCTCGAACCGGACCGCGGCCAGTACGACGGCCTGACCGAGGCGCTGTTCCCGAGCGGCGCGGTCGCGCTGTTCCGCCGGGCGGCCCTCGACGAAGCGGGCGGCTTCGACGAGAGCTACTTCCTCTACGGCGACGACGCGGAACTGGGTTTGCGCCTGCGGCTGCTGGGCTGGCAGTGCGCGTTCGAGCCACGGGCCAACGCCTGGCACCACTACTCCCAGTCAGTCGGCGCGTGGTCCGAGCTGAAGGCCTACCACGTCGAGCGCAATCGCGTGCTGGTGCTGCTCTCGTTGCTGCCGTGGACCTGGGTCGTGGCCAGCCCCGCCTGGACCACGCTACGCCTCGGGCTGATGGCGTGGGGCGTGCTGACCGGGCGCGGCGCGGCCGCGCGGCTGGGCGAGAGTCGGTCGCGGCTCACGCTGCCGCGGGTCGCGTTGCGGGCGTGGTGGGACGCGGCCCAGCGTGCCCCGGCCGCGCTGCGCCAGCGGCGGCGGCTGTGGCGCAACGCCCGGCTGTCGGCGGGCGAGTGGCGAGCGCTGCTGTCCCGCTATCGACTGGGCGTGCGCGAGGTCGCGCTCAAGGACTGAGCGGACGCTGTTGCAGCGCCGCCAGTTCGTCCTTCAGTCGCACCAGTTGGGCGCGCTGCTCAGGTGGCAGGCGCAGGCCCTCCGCCCGCGCCAGCAGGGGTGCGGCGCCGGCCGCGTCTTCGCGGGAGAGCCGGATCGCGGCCAGGTTCAACAGCGCCTGGGGCGCCGGCGGCGACAGCGCGGCCGCGCGCTCGAAGGTCCGCTCGGCGAGGTCCATGCGTTGCGCCTGCGCCTGCAGGGATCCGAGGTTGGAGAGCATCCGCGAGTCGGTGGGGCTCAACGCGACGGCCCGTTGCATCGGGGCGAGCGCTTCGGCGAAGCGCCTTTCGCCCGCCAGCGCGGCCGCCAGGTTCGACCAGCCGCGCGGGTCGGCGGGTGCCAGCTCGGTGACCCGACGGAAGTGCCCCCGGGCCCTCGCGTGGTCGCCGCGGTGGAGTCGGGCCAGCCCCAGCCCGAGCTGCGCTTCCGGCGCGTCGGGGTTGCGCTCGACCGCCGCGGCCCACGCGGACTCGTCGTTCGACAGGGTGCGTTGTTCGAGCACGGCGCGAGCGGTCATCACGATCAGGGCCGCCGCCGCCAGCGGCGCGCGGCCCGGCGTGGCGAGCGCTCCGGCAGCCACCCACGCCGCGCCGAGGCTGCCGGTGTAGGCGCGGTGGTCGACCACGAGTTCCTTGAGCGGGACCAGGGTCGAGGACGGTGCCAGCACGGCGGCCATCCACGCGGCGGCGAACGCGAGCCGCGAGCGGGGGTGACGCAGGGCCCAGGCCAGCAGCGCGATCAGCAGGCCGACCAGCAGCAGCGTGCGCGGGTCCGGCGGCCACGAGGCCGGGGCCGCGCCCCGGTGGAAGGCGGGGTCGAGCGGCAGCAACGCGCGCAGCAGGTAGCCCGGGAATTCCAGCGCCTGGGTGGCGAGCCAGGTGCCGTGGGGCCACACCGGCTCGGGCAGCCACGAGCCGACAACGAGCCGTCTGACCCCGAAGCCGACGACGGGCAGCAACAGGAACGCCAGGTGCAGCCGCCAGCGCCCGGCGACCTCCGCGAGTCGGCCGTGAGCCGGGCCGTGGAGGTCGAGCAGGACGAGGAGCACGGGGAAGGCCGCGGCTTCTTCTTTCGTCGCGAGGGCCATCAGCAGCACCAGCCAGCAGCCGGCGCGGCGCCGGGGCCGCGGCGCCTGGATCTCGCCGGCGGCGAGGACCAGGAAGAGGAGGCCCAGGAAAGCGCAGAGCCCGGTCGAACGACTGGAGACGTAGGCGACGGTCTCCGCGGCCATCGGCGTGCAGGCGAAGAACAGGCCTGCGAACAGCGCCTGGCGCGCGGGAGTGGCCTCGCCGCGGGAGAGCGCGAGCCAGAGCACGAGCCGCGCCACCAGCGCGGCGCAGCCGGCGTGGAGCAGGATGTTGGGCAGGTGGAAGGCCCACGGCTCGAGGCCGCCGAGCAGCGTGCTCGCCACCCACGACAAGGTCAGCAACGGCCGCGCGGGATCGAAACGCAAGAGCGCGTCGAGGTTGCCGGGGTCCTGCAGCACGGGATTGTTCACGACCATGCGCACGTCGTCGTAGAGGAACTCGCCGCGCAGCGAGGGCAGCCAGACCGCCAGCGCCGCGATGAAGGGCAGCCAGGCGGCGGCCGAGGCCTCGCGGGGCGAGCCTGAGGAGGCCGGCGTTGATGACGACGCCTGCGGCCGTGGGCGTCGACTCACGCTTTGCCTTCCCCGGCCTGCAGCCGCGCCAGATCGGCAGGCGTGTCGATTCCCCGCCGGCAGCCCGGGCCGGCCGCGACCTCGACCACTTCGAACCCGCCCGCCAGCACGACCCGCGCTCCTTCGTCCGGGGGGGCGGCCCGCAGGGCTTCGAAAGTCGAGCGCGAAAAACCGCCGGGGTGGCCGCGGCGGCCGGCGTGGACGGGGACGGCGATCGCTGCGCCGCGAGCCAGCGCGGCGACCACGGCGTCGACCGTGACCACGTCCACCGCCGGGTGGTCGACGGGGTGCAGCAGGACCGCATCGGCACCGGCGCGGGCCGCGTTGTCGAGCCCGCGCAGCACGGACGACAACATGCCGCCGCTCTCCCAGCCGTCGTTCACGACCCACGCGACGCCCGCTCCCGCGGCGTTCTCGGCGGCCGAACGCGCCCGCGCTGCTTCGCAGCCGAGCACGACCACCCTCAGCGCGATGGCGGGGTGGTCGTAGAGGCGCAGTGCGCGCGCGAGCAGCGTCTCGCCGCCGAACTCGACCAGCGCCTTGGGGCCGCCCATGCGGCGACCCGCGCCGGCGGCGAGGATCAGGGCCGCGATCCGCCGCGCGCCGCGCTCCCGAGCCGTCAGCGCCTCGCGGGCGCGGCGAGGCCCAGGCGCTGCCGCACGACGTAGAGCGGCCGCCCGCGGACCTCGTCGTAGATGCGGCCGACGTAGTCGCCGAGCAGGCCGAGGCAGACGAGCGTGGCGCCCGCCAGCAGCATCTGGCCGCACAGCAGCGCCGGCCAGCCCCAGGCCCCGGCGTCGCCGGCGAGCGCCACCAGCAGCAGCGCGGCCGAGGCCGGGATCGCCAGCAGCAGCGCCAGTACGCCCAGCACCAAGGCCAGCCGCAGCGGCGCGACGGAGAACGCGGTGAGCGCGTCCCACGACAGCCGGAACATGCGCCGGAAGGGGAACTTGGTCTCGCCTGCCGCCCGCCCCGGGCGCTCGAAGTCGAGTGTCGTCTGGCGGAAGCCGAGCCACGAGACGAGGCCGCGCACCAGCCGGTGCCGCTCGCGCATTCCGCCCAGCGCGTCGACCACGGCCCGGCTGATCAGCCGGAACTCGCCGACGTTCGGCGTCGGCGGGCGATCCGCGAGCAGGCCCATCACCTTGTAGAAGCCCTCCGCCGTCAGCTTCTTGAACGCCGTCTCGCCCTGCCGCGCGCTGCGCCGGGCGTGGACCACGTCCCAGCCCTCGCGGTAGAGCGCCACCATCTTCGGCACCAGTTCGGGCGGGTCCTGCAGGTCCGCGTCCATCACCACGATGGCGTCGCCGCTGGCGTGGTCGAGGCCCGCGGTGATCGCGGCGGGGTGGCCGAAGTTGCGCGAGAAGTCGAGCGCCTTGAAGCGCGGGTCGACGCGGGTCGCGGCCGCGATCAGCCCCCACGAGCCGTCGACGCTGCCGTCGTTGACGAGGATCGCCTCGCAGCCGGCCGCGCAACCGTCCATCACGCCGCGCAGGCGCTCGACCAGCAGTGGCAGCACCTCCTGCTCGTTGCAGATCGGGACCACCAGCGAGAGCTTCGGCTCGCCGCGCGCGTCTTCGGGCAGCGGGGCGCTCACGAGCGGGCCCGGGTTTCGCGCGTCGCCATCACCTTCAGCGCCGCCCGCACGTCGGCGGCCGTCACGTCCTGGCGCAGCACGACGCGGCCGATCGCGGCGGGCAGCACCCACGTCAGCTTGCCGGCGCGCGCCTTCTTGTCGCGGGCCGTCGCGGCCAGCAGCCGGGCCGGGTCGAGATCGGAGACCCGCGGTCGCGGCCCCAGCGCGTCGACGGCGCGGGCGATCGCGTCGAAGCCCTTCTCGCGCAGCAGGCCCTTGCGGTGGGCGATCCAGGCGGCGCCGATCAGGCCCCAGCCGACCGCCTCGCCGTGGGTGAAGCGGCGGAAGCGGGTGACGGCCTCGAGCGCGTGGCCCAGGGTGTGGCCGAGGTTCAGCACCCGGCGCAGGTCGCCTTCGCGCTCGTCGCGCTCGACCACCGCGGCCTTGACCCGCACCGCGTCGGCGATCGCGTTCTCGAGTGCGATGCGGTCCCAGCCGACCAGCCGCGGCGGGGCCTCGGCCAGCACCCGGAACAGGTCGCGGTCGGCCAGCAGCGCGCACTTCAGGATCTCGTAGGCGCCGCTCTGGTGCTCGCGCGGTGGCAGCGTCTCCAGCAGTTCCGGGTCGGCGACGACCGCCCGCGGCTGGTGGAACGCGCCGATCACGTTCTTGGAGGGCGGGTGATTGATGGCGCACTTGCCGCCGACGCTGCTGTCGACCATCGACAGCAGCGTCGTGGGGATTGCGACCCAGTCGATTCCCCGGTTCCAGGTGGCCGCCGCCAGGCCCGCCACGTCGGAGGCCGCGCCGCCGCCCACCGCCACGACCAGCCCGTCGCGGCCGAGCGCTGCGTCGTAGAGCGCGTGCCACAGCGCCTCGAGCGTGGCGACGGTCTTGGCCGCTTCGCCGTCGGGCACGAAGGCGCGGTGCAGCGGCTTGCCCAGCCCCCGCAGCGGCGCCTCCAGGCGGTGGCCGTGCAGCGACCACACCTTGCGCGTGGTGACCAGCAGCGTGGGCCGGCCGGCGAAGGGGGCGAGCAGGCCACCGAGCAGCCGCGAGGCGCCGTGGCCGATGCTGACCGCGTACCGCCGCGCGCCCAGTTCGACCGGAACCTCGATCATGCGGCGCGAGCATAACACTCAGCGGATCCAGCCTGGCAGGGCGCCTGCGCGCCGCGCGCGCTCCTCGAACGCGTCGAGGATCTCCCGCGCGCGCTCGCGGGCCAGCCGCGCCCGGCGCTCCAGCGACGCCACCTGTGGCGCCGCGGCGCCGCTGCGCGAGCGACGGGACGTTTGCCGCCGCTCCACGACCTGCGCCTCCAGCGTCGCGGCCTGGTCCTCGTGCTTGCGGGCGCGCTCGCGGGCCTGCTCGGCCTCGCGCCGCCAGTAGCGCTCGTCCGACGCGCGCTGGCTGGCCTCGCGGTCGAGGTCCTCGGCCGAGCCGGGCTCGATCGCGGCCTTGCGGCCCCGGGTTCGCGTCGCGGGCGGCGGCGAGGCCGCCTCCGGTTCGGACCTGGCGGACGCCGCCGGGCGCGTCGCCGCGTAGCGGGCGAGGTCGGCGTCGGTGTAGCTCGGCGTCGGCCGTCGCGGCTCGTCGGCGCGGACCGCGGGCGACGGCCCGATCGCGGCGAGGAGCAGGGTGGCCGAGAAGGCGTGACGAACGAACGGGCGGGGCATGGTCGTCCTCTCCCGAGTGCCGCTGCGCGACACCCGTCGAAGAGGAGCGGGACCGCTCCACGAGGCCGGCGCGAGTGTCGGCGCCCGGCAGCGGGCTCGTCAAGGGAAAAACGCGCGCTCACGTACAATCGCTCTCCCGGCTGCGGCGGCTCTCGCGGTCGGTCCCGGGAGGTGTGGTGGCCGTCCTGTTCCCGTTCGCGGACTACTGGTGGTTCTACGCGGGTTTCACGGTGCTGGTGTTCGGAATGCTGGCGCTCGACCTCGGCGTGTTCCACCGCCACGCCCACCGCGTGTCGATGCGCGAGGCCTCGACCTGGGCCGTCGTCTGGATCTCGCTCGCGCTGCTCTTCAACTACGGCTTCTACCGCTACATGCTGCACGCCTTCCCGCTGGACCCGCGGCTGATGGCGATCCCCGGTTTCGACCCGCCCGCGGCGGCGGCCCAGGCTGCGCTCGAGTTCCTCGGCGGCTACGTGCTCGAGTACTCGCTGTCGGTCGACAACATCTTCGTCTTCGTCGTGGTGCTGAACTACTTCGGCATCCCCGGCGCGCTGCAGCACCGCGTGCTGTTCTTCGGCATCCTCGGCGCGCTGTTCTTCCGCGCCGCCTTCATCGCCCTCGGCGCGCTGCTGCTGCGCTTCGAGTGGGTGGTGTGGCTGTTCGGCGCGTTCCTGGTCGTCACCGGCTTCAAGCTGATGTTCGGCGGCGCCAACGAGGTCCACCCCGACGAGAACCCCGTGATCCGCGCGTTCCGCAGGCTGGTGGCGGTCACCTCGGACATGTCCGGCGCGTTCTTCCAGCGCCTGCCGCAGACGGGGCGCTGGGCGGCGACGCCGCTGTTCATCGCGGTGCTGTTCCTGGAGATGACGGACATCGTCTTCGCCGTCGACTCGGTGCCGGCCATCTTCGGCCTGACCCGCGAGCCGCTGATCGTGTTCACGTCCAACGTGTTCGCGATCCTCGGCCTGCGCAACCTCTACTTCCTGCTGTCGGGCGCGATCGACGTCTTCCACATGCTCAAGTACGGGCTCGGCATCGTGCTGATCTTCGTCGGGCTGAAGATGACCGTGCTCAACCGCATGTTCGGCGGCCACTTCCCGATCACCTGGTCGCTCGCCATCATCCTCGGCGTGATCGGCGCCTCCGTGGCGCTCTCGCTGCTCTTCCCGCAGGCGCGGGAGGAGTAGCCCCCAAACGAAACGAGAAGGACGGACATGGAACCCGAACGCACGATGAAGGAGATCACGCCGCGCAGCGTGGACTTCTCGCAGTGGTACCTCGACGTGGTGCTGAAGGCCGAGCTGGCCGACTACGGCCCGGTCAAGGGCTGCATGATCATCCGCCCCTACGGCTACGCGATCTGGGAGGCGATGCAGGCGGACATGGACCGCCGCATCAAGGAGACGGGCCACGTCAACGCCTACTTCCCGCTGCTGATCCCGAAGAGCTACCTGGAGAAGGAGAAGGAGCACGTCGAGGGCTTCTCGCCCGAGTGCGCGTGGGTCACGATCGGCGGCGGCCAGGAACTCGAGGAGCCGCTCGCCATCCGGCCGACGTCCGAGGCGATGATCTGCTCGACCTACGCGAAGTGGGTCCAGTCCTGGCGCGACCTGCCGATCCTGATCAACCAGTGGGCCAACGTGCTGCGCTGGGAGAAGGTGACGCGGCCGTTCCTGCGCACGACCGAGTTCCTCTGGCAGGAGGGCCACACCCTGCACGCGACGGAGGAGGAGGCCGAGGAGGAGACGCTGAAGATGCTCGGCGTCTACAAGAGCTTCGTCGAGGAAATCCTCGCGATGCCCGTGCTCCACGGCCGCAAGACCGACTCGGAGAAGTTCGCGGGCGCGCTGAAGACCTACGCGATCGAGGCGCTGATGGGCGACGGCAAGGCGCTGCAGGCGGGCACCAGCCACAACCTCGGCCAGCACTTCTCCGAGGCCTACGGCATCGAGTATCTGGACAAGAACCAGCAGCGGGCGCGGCCGTGGTCCACGTCGTGGGGCACGTCGACGCGGATGATCGGCGGCATGATCATGACCCACGGCGACGACAACGGGCTGATCCTGCCGCCGCGGGTGGCGCCCAACCAGGTGGTGATCGTGCCGATCCCGCCGCGCAAGGGGGACTGGAACGAGGCCGTGCTGCCGAAGGCGCGCGAGGTGCAGAAGATGCTGCGCGCGGCCGGCGTGCGCGTTCACCTCGACGACCGTGACCAGCACCAGACGGGCTACAAGTACGCCGACTGGGAGATGCGCGGCGTGCCGTTCCGGCTCGAGCTCGGGCCCAAGGACATCGAAAAGGACCAGTGCGTGCTGGTCCGCCGCGACAACCGCGCGAAGACACCGGTGCCGCTGGCCGGCCTCGACCGCGCCGTGCCGGAGATGCTGGCGACGTTCCAGGCCGACCTGCTCGAGCGCGCCCGCAAGTTCCAGGCGGACAACACCACCCGCGTGTCGTCGTACGACGAGTTCAAGCAGGTGATGGCCGACAAGCGCGGCTTCATCGTCGCCGGCTGGAACGGCGACCCCGGCGTCGAGAAACGAATCAAGGAAGAGACGAAGGCCACGATCCGGGTGATGCCGATGGGCGAGCCGGTCGAGGCGAAGTGCGTCGTGACGGGCGAGAAGGGCCGCGAGGTCTATTTCGCCCAGGCGTACTGATCGGGTTCCGGCGGCTTGCGCCCGGCGCCGGTCCCGCGGGTCCGGGCGGCGGAGCGAAGCGACAGAGCCTGGCGGCCCGAGCGCCGGGATTCACTCCCGGCGCGAGCCGCCGTCGGCGCTCACGCCGTGAACGGACGCGGCTCCGCCCCCGCACCCCGTTCGGGCCGCCTTGCGTGCTCGAGGCGGCGGGCGCAGCATTCTCCTGATGCTGGGTCCTGCGGTCGCGTCGCTTGCGGCTGCGGTGCTGGCGCTCACCATGACCGACGGCCATGACGCCGCCTTCGCCGCTCGCCACGAGGCGATGGTGCGCGAGCAGATCGAAGCCCGCGGAGTGCGCGACCCCGCCACGCTGGCCGCGATGCGGGCCGTGGCGCGCCACCTGTTCGTGCCCGAGTCGTTGCGCCGCGAGGCGTACGCCGACTACCCGCTGCCGATCGGCCACGGCCAGACCATCTCCCAGCCCTACATCGTCGCCTTCATGACCGAGGCGGCGGGTATCACGGCCGGCGAGCGGGTGCTGGAGATCGGCACCGGCTCCGGCTACCAGGCCGCCGTGCTGGCGCGGATCGCCGCCCGCGTGTTCAGCATCGAGATCGTGACCCCGCTCGCCGAGGAGGCGCGCCAGCGGCTGGCGGCGCTCGGCTGCACGAACGTGAGTGTGCGCGCAGGCGACGGCTACGCGGGCTGGCCCGAGCACGCCCCGTTCGACGCGATCGTGGTCACGGCCGCCGCGCCACGGCTGCCCGAGCCGCTGCTCGCCCAGCTGGCCGACGGCGGCCGGCTGGTGATCCCGGTCGGCGACGAGCTCCAGGAGATCCTGATCGTGACCCGGCGTGGCGACCGCTACGACCAGAGCCGGTCGCTTCCGGTCCGCTTCGTGCCGATGACGGGCGCTGTCCGCCACCCTCCCCGCTGAACGCCGTTTCCGGTATAAACGGGCCCGCAAGAGGAGCGAGAAAGCCTTGGGCGAGATCCAGTTCAGCGACAACTACTCCGACCGTTCGGTCTCCGCGGGCGTCAACGCGGGTTTCCAGTTCGACTTCCACTGCGAACGCTGCAACGACACCTGGCGCAGCCCGTGGGTGGCCTACACCCGCGGCCAGGCCAGCGGCTGGCTGAGCAAGGCGAGCGGGCTGCTGGGCGGCATGCTCGGCAACGTCGGCGAGGCGGTCGACGGGCTGGCCGAGTCGGGTTTCGGCGAAGCCCGCGACCAGGCGCTGCGCGACGCGATCGCGCAGGCGAAGCGGCACTTCCACCGCTGCGCGCGCTGCGTGCAGTACGTGTGCGCCCGCTGCTGGAACGCCGACAAGGGGCTCTGCTTCAACTGCGCGCCCGATGCCGAAGTCGAGGCCGAGGCGGCCGGCGCCGCGGGCGAAGCGGCTGGCGCAGCCGAGGTGGCGCACGAGGCGGGCCGCGCCCGTGGCGCGAAGGTCGACACGAAGCGCAAGCGCCAGTTGGTCTGCCCGGATTGCAGCGCCGAGACCCACGGCGCGAAGTTCTGCCCCGAGTGCGGCAAGAAGCTGGCGGTCGACGACGCCTGCCCGGGCTGCGGGGCGAAGGTCTCGCCGAAGGCGAAGTTCTGCCCGGAGTGCGGGGAGAAGCGGGCCGACTGATTCGGCAGAATCCTCAGTCGGCGGAGTGGGCCGGGGCGTCGATCCTCTCGACCCGGGCGTCGGCGCCGAAGCGCACGATCACGATCGAGCGGTTGGGCGCCATGCCGCGGAACATGAACGACGCGGACTGCAGCCCCAGCGCCGGCGCATGGCGATCGAGCAGCGCCCGCACCTCGGCCTCGCCCTGTGCCCGCTCGGTGCCCACGGTCGCCGAGGTCGTGCCCTGGATCGACACCGGCGACGCGTCCGCGGCGGCGTGGACGGAGACGTACCAGCGCCCGCGAGGCGCGGCCGCAGCGACCACCTCGCCGAGGCTCATCCCTGGGCGCACCCCGGTGTGGAAGGCGCGCGCGTTCCTGCCCGGCTCGCCCAGCGCGTACATCATCAACGCGACGAAGCCGACGGAGATCAGCAGCCCGACACGCTCGTCGCCAGCGCCCCGAGCACCGGCAGCGGAAGGGTCAAGGTCCCCGCATGCGAGAGCCAGTACTGCAGGGCCTTGTTCATGCGCGCGAGTCCAGTCCACGGCGGCAACAGGCCGGCGGCCGGCCCGAGGCGTCAGCGCTTCAGGTTGCAGACGCCGTAGAAGCTGCTGTTCTGGCGGGTCGACAGCCCGAACTTGCCGGGGCCCAGGACGCGCGAGAAGGTGCCCTTCAACGAGCCGCTCTCGAACGTGATCTGCTGGCCATCGATGCGGTAGCGGCCCGACTGGCCGCCACGGTCGCTGTAGGTCGCGCCGTCGACGATCGTGATCGGGAACTGGCCGCCCGCGCTCGACATCGAGCACGTGTAGCGGCCCACTGGCAGCGTGCCGCCACCGCTCGCGGGCGCCTTCGCGGCCCCGCCCGGCCCGGCTGGCGACAGCATCCAGTGCAGGGTGCTGTGCACCGAACCGTCGGCGTAGCGCACGACGCACAGGCCGTTGTTCTCGCCCAGCACCGTCGCCGCCCGGCCCTGGCGGTCGACGACCGCGGCTCCCGCGGGGCAGTTGGCGGTCGACCGGGTGGGTGGCGTGGTGGTGTGGCCACCGCCGGGCGAAGTCGGCGGCTGCGGGCGCTGCACGCGCACGACGGGAGGATCGTCGTCGTCGGCCGGCGCGGGGGGCGCCGTGCGCGCCGGTGGCGCCGCCGGGGCCTGACCCGTGGCGGGGTTGGGGGAGCAGCGTTGCTGGGTGCCCGCGACGTAGACCTTCCAGGTGGAAGGGTCGTACCACTCACCTTTCGGGCTCCAGGAGTATCCGATGCGGTACCAGTTCACGTGCGGCGGCTGGGTTCCGATCTCGAGGATCGTACCCGCCGAGCCGCCGCCCATCTCGCCCTGGGTGCGCGTGCCCGGGCCGCAGTACACGGTCTGGGCGAAGGCGGCCGGGGCGGCCAGCGCGCCGGCCGCGAGCGCCAGCAGCAGGAGTCGGCGTCGGATCGTGTCGGTCAAGCGGGCGGCTCCTCGGAACTGGACCTGGGGCTGGCCCGGCGCACGCGCGGTCGCAGCAGCGCCTGGCGCAGCGCGGTGCGCGGCGCGTCGGGCAGGCTGGTCACGGCGCGGCTGCGGGTCGTGAGCTGGAGCGTGGTCGCGAGGTGGTTGGCGGCCGCCCGCAACTCGTCGGCGGGCTCGAGTCCGTCGGCCATCAGCTCGGCCAGCGGCTCCAGCAGCGAGACGTCCGGCAGCGCCGTGACCGCGCCCAGCAGGAACGGCAGCGCCACCGGTGGTCGCACCCGCAGCCGATCCCGCAGGTCGTGGAGCGCGAGCCGCGAGCCGAGGCGACCGAGCGCGCGGTGGGCGCGAGCCGCGAGCTCGGCCCGGGCGTCCTGCGCCGGCACGTCCTCGAAGGCGAGCCGCGCCAGCAGATCGAGCAGGCGTGGCGCGGCGTCGGCACGCGGGGCCAGCGCCAGTGCGTCGATCGCGACGCGCAGCGCCAGCGGATCGTGGGAGGCGAGCGCCACCTCGCGGGCGACGTCGAGGGCGCGGGCGCCCAGCGCCGTGGCCAGTTGTTCCGCGCGCACGGCGCGCTCGGGGCTGACCGGCTCGCGCAACGCCATCCGCAGCTCCGCGAGCTCGCCCACCGCCTCTGTCGCCGTTTCCGTCGGGCTGGCGGCGGCCGGGGGCTCGGCCGGGCGCGCGCCGACCTCGGTGGCGGGCGGCGCCGCGGCAGCGGCCCGCCGCGCGCGCATCTCGGTCTCCACCGCGGTGGCCTCGCGCGGGGCCAGCCTCTTCAGCACGCCCAGCGCCGCGTGGCTCAGCTCGTGGGCCGCGGTCGGGTCGAGGGCGAGGCGGGTGATCGGGCCCAGCGCCTCGGGCTGGTCGCCGGCGATCCGGCCCAGTGCGGCGAGCGCGGTGCGCGGCACCGGGCTGCGGCGTCCCAGCGCCCGCTCCAGGGCGGGCAACGCGCCGGCGGCGTCGTTGCGGGCGGCCAACGCCTCGGCTGCGCGGGCGGCGACGGCGTCGCTCGGGTCCTCGAGAAGTTCGATCAGGGCCTGCAGGGCCGAGGCCCCGGGCAACTGCTCCAGCAGGCCCGCCGCGGCCTCGCGACCGGAGGTCGACGCCGTCGGCAGCCAGGTCAGCAGCGGCGCCAGCGCCCGGCGCCCGACCAGTAGCAGCCGCGCCGCGGCCGCATCGCGGAGCACGGCATCGGCGCCGCCGAGGCGCTCGAGCAGGTCGCCGAGTTCTCCTGTCCTGGATGCTACGATCGGCATGGGAATGCGCGCCTCAGCCTACCTCGCTCTCGGCCTTCTCGTCGCGTCCGCCGCCGTCGCCGGCGACGCCCCGGCCACCACGAAGCTGACGCTGCCCTCGGGCCAGGTCGTCACGGCCGAGCTGATGATCTCGGCCGCCGACCGCCAGATGGGCCTGATGTTCCGCCCCGCGCTACCCGCCGATCGCGTGCTGCTGTTCGTGTTCCGCGAGAACGATCGGCACTCGATCTGGATGAAGAACTGCAAGTTCCCGATCGACATCGTCTGGCTCGACGGCGACGGCAAGGTGGTCGACCTGGCGGAGAACGTGCCGCCGTGCGCCAAGGACCCGTGCCCGGTGTACACCCCGTTCCGGGCGGCCGAGTACGTGGTCGAAATGAACGCCGGGCAGGCGAAGAAGCACAAGGTCCAGGGTGGGGCCGTGCTCGGTTTCAGGCTGCCGGCGGAGCGCTGACGGCCTCGGCCTTCACCCGTGGCTTGCCGAACAGCCACGCGACCACGATCCCCAGCAGGTAGAGCCCGAGCATCGGCAGCGCCAGCAGCGACTGGGTGACGACGTCGGGCGTGGGCGTGATGATGGCGGCGATCACGAACGCGGCCAGCACCGCCCAGCGGAAGTGGCGCAGCAGGAAGCCGGGTGTGACCAGGCCGATCCGCGACAGCACGAAGATCACCACCGGCAACTGGAACACGACGCCCAGCCCGAGCAGGAACCACGAGTAGAACGTGTAGTACTCGCTGACCTTGGGCAGGTACTCGACGTCGGTGCCGCCGAACTCGCCCAGGAAGCGGAAGGTCAGCGGGAACAGCCAGTAGTGGCCGAAGGCCGCGCCGGTGACGAAGAAGCCGGTGCCGAAGACGATGAACGGCACCACGTAGCGTTTCTCGTGGCTGTACAGGCCGGGCGCCACGAAGGCCCAGATCTGGTACAGCACGAACGGGGCGGCCAGGAAGATGCCGGCGAAGAACGACATCTTCATGAACAGCATCAGCGTCTCGGTCGGACTGGTGGCGACCAGCTTGATGCCGGGGTAGGCCGCGCGCAGCGGCTGGACCATGAAGTGGAAGATCTGCTCGTGGAAGCTCCAGCACACGGCGAAGCCCGCGGCCAGCGCGATCACGGTCTTGAGCAGGCGCTGACGCAGCTCCTCGAGGTGCTCGAGGAACGACATGCGATCGGGATCGGGACGCCCTGCCAAGCGGCTCTTTCGCGCCGCGCTAGCGATCGGCCGCGGGGGGCTCCGCGGACGGCGGGGCAGCCTCCGCGGCGGCGGCGGGAGCCTCGGGCCCCGGCTCCGCTGCCGCTTCCGCGGCACCGACCGCGATCGTGCCCGGCAGCGGCTCGGGTGGGGTCGCCGCGTCTCCCGGGTCGGCGGCCGGGTCGGCGACCGGCGGGGCGACCGGCGCGGCGAGGGCGCGGTGCTTGTCCGCTTCGACTTCTTCCTCGACGGTGCGTCGGAACTCGTTCGAGGCGCGGCGGAACTCGTTCATCATGTTGCCCACGCTCCTGCCGATCTCGGGCAGCTTGCGAGGGCCGAAGACGATCAGGGCGATGACCAGGATCAGGAAGATCTCGGGTCCACCGAGGGTGCCGAACATGAGGATGAAATCCTAGCACGCGGCTCCCGGCGCGCTTCTTTTGCTACCCTAACCCGATTCGATGAGTGACGAAGGCGGAGGCTACGAACTCGCGGACGACGAACCGCTCACGCTGCGTGGCGAAATCCGCTCGTCGAGCGTGCCGGCGCTGCTGCGCTCGCTGCTCGGCTCGGGCGAGACGGGCATCCTGACCTTCCGCTCGGCCGACGTCACCAAGAGCATCTACATGAAGGACGGCCGGATCGTCTACGCGGCCTCCACGGATCCCGACGAGCGGCTCGGCGAACTGCTGCTGCTGAAGGGGCGGATCACCGCCCGCCAGTACCTGGAGGCGTCGAAGATGATCCGCCCCGGCCGCCGGCTGGGCGCGATCCTGGTCGAGATGGGCGCGATCGACCCCGACGAGCTGATCCCGACCGTCGAGGAGCAGATCCGCGAGGTTCTGCTGGACCTGCTGACCTGGACCCACGGCCACTACGAGGTGGTGATGAAGGAGGTCGGCGACGATTCCGTCGTCAGCCTCAACATCAACGCCGACAACCTGATCCTCGAGGGCATCCGCCGCACCCGCTCCTGGACCCAGGTCATGCGCGGGATCGGCAACATCGAGTCGGTGCCGGCGCTGACCGGGCAGCGCGACGTGCTGATGAAGATCGAGCTGGCTCCCGACGAGCAGGAAGTGCTGTCCCACGTCAACGGTCGCTCGACGATCGAGCAGGTCTGCAACGTCTCGTTCCTGACCCACTTCGAGACCTGCCGCATCCTGTGGGCGCTGCAGATCCTGGGCGTCGTGCGCTGGAGCCTGCCGGCCGAGGCCCAGACCGCGGGCGAAGCGGCCAAGGCGGCCCAGGGCGACCTCGACCTCGGCGACGTGGTGGAGCGCTTCAACCAGATGTTCCACCGCATCTACGAGACCCTGCACGAGCGGCAGGGAGCGGCCGTGGACGTGGTGATGGACGACGTGATGCGCGAGGTGTCGGTGTCCTATGCGTCGCTGTTCGACGGCGTCGACCTGCGCCACTACGGGCGGGTCGACTTCGAGCAGATGCTGGCCAACGTCGCCGACCTGCCGTCGGACCGGCGGCGGGCGCTGATGGTGGCGGCGCTCAACGAGCTGGTGTTCGCCATCCAGCTCTCGGTCCGCCAGCGCCACGGCGCTGCCGAAGAAGCGGCCGTCTCGGGCATCATCAAGGAAGGCCTGCAGCGGATCGGGGCGATCGGCGCGTAGTCGGCGACAAGCGAGAGAGGCAGGGGCGTGACCCAGCAGGACGACTACTACTACGAGATCCAGCTCACCAACAAGCAGCTGGTCTTCTACTTCCTGGCCGGGGCCACGGGCCTCGTGCTGGCGTTCCTCGCGGGCGTGATGGTGGGTCGCGGCGTGCAGGCCCCGCCCGATCCGATGGCCGCCCAGCCGGTGCGCGAGGAGAAGATCGTCACCGAGGAGCCGAAGGCCACGCCGCTGCCCGCGGACGCGCTCACCTACGCGAAGAACCTGGAGAGCGACAGGGCCGAGGACGTGCTGGAGAAGCCGGCGCCCGCCGCCCGGCCGTCCGCTGCCGCCACGCCGCAGCCCACGGCCCCGCCCGCTCCGCCGACCACCGCCGCCGCTCGGCCGACGCCCGCGCCGAAGGCCACCCCGAAGCCCACGCCCGCGCCGGCCAAGGCTGCGCCCGCCGCGCCTGCCGCGAGCGGCGCGTTCACCATCCAGGTCGGCGCCTTCCGCGATCGCGCCAGCGCGGACTCCATCGCCGCCCGCCTCAAGGGCAAGGGCTTCGCCGCGTTCGTGGTGGCGCCCACGGGCGAGGGGCTGTTCAACGTCCGGGTCGGCAGCTACGCCGCGCGGCCGGAAGCCGAGCGGGTGATGGCGCGGCTGCGCGACCAGGAGAAGTTCAAGCCCTTCATCGTCAAGAACTGATGGCCTCGCCGCCGGCTCCACTGCTTCGCCTGCCGGAGTGGGCGCGCAAGGGCGACCCGCTCGCTCGCCACGCGCGCCCGCTGCGGGTGCTGCTGCGCGACGAGAAGCTGGTCACGGTCTGCGAAGAGGCGCGCTGCCCGAACCTCGGCGAGTGCTTCTCGCGCGGCACGGCGACCTTCATGCTCGGCGGCGACCGCTGCACCCGGCGCTGCGACTACTGCTCGGTGTCGACCGCCAAGCCGCTGCCGCTCGACCCCGACGAGCCCGCCCGGGTCGCGGCAGCCTCGGCGCGGATGGGGTTGCGCTACGTGGTGCTGACCGCGGTGGCGCGCGACGACCTGAAGGATGGGGGAGCGGGGCACTTCGCCGCGACCCTGGTGGCGCTGCGCGAGCGGGTCCCCGGTGTGCTGGTCGAGGTGCTGACGCCCGACTTCCGCGGCGACGAGGCCTCGCTGCGCGCGGTGCTGGACGCGGCGCCCGACGTCTTCAACCACAACATCGAGACCGTCCCGCGGCTGTTCCCCGAGGTGCGCCGCCAGGGCGACTACGCGCTCAGCCTGTCGCTGCTGCGGCGGGCGAAGGCGCTGCGGCCGTCGCAGGTCACCAAGAGCGGGCTGATGGTCGGCCTCGGCGAGGACGACGACGAGGTGATGGCCGTGCTGCGCGACCTGCGCGCCGCCGCGGTCGACGTGCTGACGATCGGCCAGTACCTGCGCCCGACCCGCGACCACGCCCCGGTCGCGCGCTACGTGCCGCCGGAGGGCTTCGTGGAGTGGCAGCGGCGCGCGCTCGAGCTCGGTTTCCCGACCGTGTACTCGGGCGTGTTCGTGCGCTCGTCGTTCAACGCCTTCGAGGTCCACGCGGGCGTGGAGGGCGCGCGCGGTTGAGCTCGAGGCTCCGCCCCGAGGCGCTGGCCGCGCTCTCGGGCGTGCTGCTGGCGCTCTCGTTCCCCAAGTTCGGGCACGGCGCCGTCGCCTTCGTGGCGCTGGTGCCGCTGCTGGTGGCGATCGCCGGCGTGCCCGCGCGGCGTGCGCTGCGGCTCGGCTACCTCTCCGGCGCCGTGGCCGCGCTCGGCCTGCTGTACTGGACCGCGCTGACGGTGATCCAGTTCGGCCGCATCCCCGCGCCCGTGGCGGCCGTGGTGATGCTGCTGTTGTGCGCGGCCTTCGCGCTGTTCCCGCTGCTGTTCGGCTGGGGGCTCGGGCGGCTGACCAGCGCCTTCGGGCCCCGGGCGCTGCTGCTGGCGCCGGTGTTGTGGACCGCGACCGAGCTGCTGCGCGCGCACACGTTCTTCCGCTTCCCGTGGTGCCTGCTCGGCTACGCGACGATCGACCTGCTGCCGTTCGCCCAGGTGGCGTCGCTGTTCGGCGTCTACGGCGCCTCCTTCCTGGTGATGCTGGTCAACGCCCTGCTGGCGCTGGCACTCGTCTCGCCGGCGGAGGCACGGCGCGCGTCGCTGGCGACCGCGGCGCTGCTCTTCGCCTGGGGCGGCCTCGGCCTGTGGGCGCTGGCGACGCCGGTCGTCGAGCAGGGCCGGGTCCGGGTCGGCCTGGTCCAGGCCAGCGTCGTCCAGGACCAGAAGTGGGACCCCGACTTCGCGGAGCAGAACGTCGCCCGCCACGAGCGGCTGGCGCGCGACGCGGCCGCCCGCGGCGCGCGACTGATCGTGTGGCCCGAGTCGGCGGTGCCCTCGTACTTCGACCACGACCCGGAGCTGGCCGCGCGGCTGCGGCGGCTGGTCCGCGAGACCGGGGCCTGGCTCGTGTTCGGCAACGACGACATGGAGCTCGGCGCCGAGGGCCGCCCGCGCCCGTACGTCGGCGCCAAGATGCTGACGCCCGCCGGCGAGCTGGTGCTGCGCTATCACAAGATGCGGCTGGTCCCGTTCGGCGAGTACGTGCCGATGAAGCCGCTGCTGACGCTGGGCGGGCGCTACGCCGCCAAGCTCGTGCAGCAGGTGGCCGACTTCGAGCCCGGCACCGAGGCGGTCGTCGCGGCCGGCCCGGGCGGCGCGCTGGGGGCCTTCATCTGCTACGAGGCTGTGTTCCCCGACCTCGCCCGCGCCTTCGTGCGCGGCGGCGCCGGCCTGCTCGTCAACATCACCAACGACGGCTGGTACGGCCGCACCTCCGCCCCCCACCAGCACCTGGCGATGGCGCGGATGCGGGCGATCGAGACCCGCCGCTACCTGGTCCGCGCGGCCAACACCGGCATCACGGCGATCGTCGACCCGCGCGGCCGGTTGCAGGCGCGGACGGGGCTGTTCGACCAGACGGCGCTGGTCGGCGAGGCCGGCTTCGCGACCGGCACGACGCTCTACGTGGGCATCGGCGACGCCTTCGCACAGGCCTGCCTGCTCGCCGCCGCGCTGGTGGTCGCCCTGGCGCGATCGCGAGTCGCGCCGGCGGACCCCGCTCGGGGATAATCAACGGCTGGAGGCAAAGGCCACCTTGAACGAAGACTTCGCGAAGAGCTTCTCCGACCTGCAAGCGAGGGCCGCGGACATCCGCGGCTATCTTTGACGAAACGAAACTGAAGCCGGAACTCGACTCGCTCGAGTCGAAGATGTCCGATGCCTCCTTCTGGTCGAACCCGCTGGAGGCCCAGAAGGTCCAGAAGCGTCGCAAGCGCCTCGACGACGACATCAACTTCCTGGCCCGGCTGCGGCGCGAGGAAGACGACGTCAAGGTCCTGGTCGACTGGTTCGAGGCCGGCGAGGACGTGACGGCCGACCTCGCGGCCGGGCTGCAGACGCTGCAGGCTTCGATCGAGGCCGCCGAGTTCCAGAAGATGCTGGGCGGCGAGGTCGACCGCGCCTCGGCGATCCTGACCATCAACGCCGGCGCCGGCGGCACCGACAGCCAGGACTGGGCGGAAATGCTGCTGCGCATGTACCTGCGCTGGTGCGACCGCCGCGGTTTCAAGTGCGACATCACCGAGATCCAGGCCGGGGAAGAGGCGGGGATCAAGAGCGTGACGCTGATGGTCGAGGGCGAGTACGCCTTCGGCTACCTGTTCGTCGAGGCCGGCGTCCACCGCCTGGTGCGGATCAGCCCGTTCGACGGCAACGCGCGGCGGCAGACGGCCTTCGCGGCGGTCTTCACCTGGCCGCAGGTCGAAGACGACATCAAGATCGACATCCAGGACAAGGACCTGCGGGTCGACACCTACCGCTCCTCGGGCGCCGGCGGCCAGCACGTCAACGTCACCGACTCCGCCGTACGCATCACCCACCTGCCGACAGGGATCGCGGTCGCCTGCCAGAACGAGCGCAGCCAGATCCGCAACCGCGAGGTGGCGATGAAGGTGCTCAAGTCGCGGCTGTACGACCTCGAGCTGCAGAAGCAGCGGGCCAAGCTCGACGCCGTCGAGAGCGCCAAGAAGGACATCGCCTTCGGCTCCCAGATCCGCTCCTACGTGCTGCACCCGTACAAGATGATCAAGGACCATCGCACCCGGTACGAGGTCGGCAACGTCGACGCGGTGCTCGACGGCGACCTCGACGGATTCATCAAGGCGGCGCTCGTCGCCAAGGCCCGGGGCCAGCTCGGCCCGGCCGTCGCCGAGGACTAGCTCGTCCCCGGCAGCATGGAGTACGAAATCATGAACAGGATGCTCTCGGTCGGCGCCGGCGCGCTCGCGCTGCTCGCCCTCGCCACTTTCGCCCAGGCCGCCCCCAACCCGCTGCTCGAGGCCTGGAAGGGCCCCCACGGCGGCGTGCCGCCGTTCGACCAGGTCAAGGTCCTTCACTTCAAGCCGGCCCTCGAGGCGGCGATGGCCGAACAGCTCGCCAACCTCGACAAGATCGCGGGCGACCCGGCGCCGGCGACCTTCGACAACACGATCGCCGCGATGGAGCGGGCCGGCCGCACGCTCGAGCGGGTGTCCGCCGTCTACGGCATCTGGTCCGGCAACATGAGCGACGCGTCCTTTCAGGCGGTCGAGGTCGAGATGGAGCCGAAGCTGGCCGCCTTCTTCGACAAGATCACCCAGAACGAGAGGCTGTTCGCTCGCGTCTCCGCCGTTTACGAGGCCCGCGACAAGGCCGGCCTGAACGCCGAGCAGAAGCGCCTGGCGTGGCTGTACCACGACAACTTCGTGCGCGCGGGGGCGAAGCTCGACGCGGCGAAGAAGGCGCGGATGTCCGAGATCAACCAGCGCCTGGCGGTGTTGTTCACCGAGTTCGGCCAGCA
>JAMPXO010000184.1 GCA_023701125.1 Vicinamibacteria bacterium
CCCACGACCCGCGGGGGCTCACGCCGCGGAACGGACGCGGCTCCGCCCCCGTACCCCGGGGGGCTAGGAATGCCGGGCGATCTGGAAGCTGCGGGACCAGCCGTCTTCGAGGCAGGTCAGGGTGACCTGGAACAGGCCCGAGGACGTGCACTCGTAGCGCTCCTCGACCTCAGGCAGGGTGCCGTCGAGGCGGCGCACCGGCACCCGCTGCAGGTCGTCGCGCCCGCGCAGGCTGCGGTCGAACGGGAACGTGATCCCGTCCCACGGCGACACGAAGCCGTCGGGGCGGCCGTCGCGCAGGTTGGAGCACTCGACGAAGCTGAAGTGGCCGAGGTTGTGGGCAGGCCGGTAGCGGCGGACCGAGGCGAGCGGCGGCTCCTTCGGCCCGGGCAGCCGCGTGTCGCGCGAGAAGATCGGGTCGAACGACACCTCGCGCCCGGCCTGGGCCTCGCGGAACACGCCGAAGTGGCGGGTCAGGCAGTCGGACAGCTCGTAGCCCGCATCGTCGTCGAGGAAGCAGGCGAGGCCGATCGCGGTGGCGGCGAACGGGTGCGGCGAGCGCTTCACGCGCGGCTGGCCGTACTCCTCGCGCAGCCGACGCCCGATCAGCGGGTAGGCCGAGGCGCCGCCGACCACGTACAGCCCGGCCAGGTCGCGGGCCGACAGCGCGGCACCCGCGCCGCGGGCGAGCACTTCTTCGATCGTCTCCAGGGTGTGCTCGACGAGCGGCTGGCACACCGCGTGGACCTCGTCGAGCGGCAGCGACAGCGGCGGCCGGCCGATCGACGAGAGATCGAGCACGAAGCGCCGGCTCTGCGGCAGCAGCGCCTCCTTCTGCGTGCGCACGAGCTCCTTGAGCTGGGCGCGCACGCCATCGCCGAGGCTCGGCGCGCCCGCACGGTCGAGGCACAGCGCCAGGATCGCCTCGTCGAAGTCGTCGCCGCCCAGCCGCGGCAGCCCCGCGCTGGCCACCACCTCGTTGACGAGCCCGGTCATGTGGATCAGCGAGGCGTCGAAGGTGCCGCCGCCGAGGTCGTAGACGAGCACGTGCTCGCGCTTGCTGGTGACCGTGCGGCGAAAGCGGTGGCCGTACTCGAAGCCCGCGGCCGACGGCTCGTTGAGCAGGGTCACCACCTCGAAGCCCGCGCGGCGGAACCCGTCGAGGGTCAGGAAGCGCTGGTCGGAGGTGGCGTTGGCCGGCACGCTGACCGCGACCTCGAGCGGCTCGTCGGAATCGAGCTCCGCGTTCGACGAGTAGCGCAGCGCGTCGCGCAGCCGCGCGAAGTAGCCGGTCAGCAGGTCGGCGACGCGGTACGAGCGGCCGGCCACCGGCAACTCGGTCATCGGCCCCGCGTCCTGCACGAGCCGCTTGAACGAGCGGATCAGCGCGAAGCCGGGGTCGCCCGCGACCTCCTCCGCCTCCTGCCCGTAGCGCACCACGCCGTCGTGGGCGCGCACCGCGATCACCGAGGGGAACGAGTCGCCCCACTCGAAGCCGACGGTCGGGTAGTTGCCGCGGTCGACGAGCGCGGCGACGGTGTGGGTGGTCCCGAAGTCGACCCCGAGCCGCATCAGGCCGAACCGTAGCGCTTGCGGATGTTGGGGATCAGGTAGTCCGCGAAGGCGCGCTCCTCGTCGTACTCGGGCGCCCAGCCCCAGTCGGCGCGGGCGCGGCTGTCGTCCTGCTCGGCCGGCCACGAGTCGACGATGCCCTGGCGCGGCAGGTCGGGCTCGAACGTGATCGCGGCGCCGGGGAAGGCGGCGCGCACGCGGTCGGCGATCTGGCCCGCGCTGGGGCTGAAGCTGGTGACGTTGTAGACCTCGGTCGTCAGCTTCTCGATCGGCGCCGCCTCCAGCATCAGCAGCGAGCGGATCGCGTCCGGCATCGCCATGAACGGCATCCGCGTGCTCGCGCGCACGAAGCTCGCATAGGCGTGGCCCTGGGCCGCCGCGTGGATCATCTCGGGTGCATAGTCCGAGGTGCCGCCGGTCGGCATCGTGAAGGCGCTGATCAGCCCGGGGAAGCGCAGCGAGCGGAAGTCGACGCCGCGCTGCAGGCGCTCGACCGCGAGTTGCCGGTAGTGCTTCGCGTAGTAGCGGCCGAGGTGCTCGCCGTACAGCTTGTTGCAGCCGTACATCGTCTGCGGCACGTTCCACTCGTGCTCGCGCACTGCGCCGGCCTTGTCCTTGGCCTCGAGGCTGGGCAGCCCGTAGACCGCGACCGAGCTCGGGAACAGGAACTTGACCGGCCGCCCCAGCCAGCTCGATTGCTCGACCGCGATCTTGAGCAGGGCCATGGTGCCGTCCACGTTCACGTGGTGGGCGGCCTCGGGCGTGAACTCGGCGCGGGTCGACAGCAGCGCGGCGAGGTGGAAGATGCTGGGCATCGCGTACTCGGAGACGAGCCGCGACAGCAGGTTCTGGTCGAGGATGTCGCCGACCAGCGCGACCTTGCACTTCTTCTCGATCTCGGCCGGCAGCGGTCGCACGTCGACGGCGAGGATCGCGGTGCGGCCCGACGCGGCCAGCGCGTGGATCAGCGCCTGTCCCATCTCGCCGCCCGCGCCCGTGACCAGCACGACTTCCTTGCGCATCATGATGCCCCCTCGCAGAATGGCCCCCATTATGCCAAGGGCGCGGGCCGCGGCGCTGTGCATGGGCCTGGCCGCGGGCCCGCTGGCGTGGGGCGCCCTGTGGCAGTGCGCTCGCGCTCCGCAGGCGGTCGAGGCGTACTACTCGCGCGGCGCCTTCCCGTGGCTCGCGGCGGCCGTCGGCGCGCTGCCGCGGTGGGCGCCGTTCGCGGTCGCCGAGCCGCTGGCGGCGCTGCTGCTGCTCGCGGCAGGCGCGTCGGTCGTGGCTCACCTGCGCCGCGCACGCGGTCGCCGGCTGCGGGCCGCGGCGGTCGCGGCCCTGGCCCTGCTCGCGGCGGCCAGCGCGATCGGCGCCGGCGTGGTCGGCCTGTTCGCGCTCAACGCCGCGCGCCAGCGAGTCGCCACGTTGTACGGCCTCGCGCCGGCGCCGCGCGAGGTCGCGGAACTGGAGGCGCTGGCGACGGAACTGGAGGCCGAGGCCGCAGGGCTGCGGGCCGGGCTGGCGGAGGACGCGCGGGGCGTCCATCGGGGCGCGTCCCGCGCGGCGCTGCTCGACGTCGGTGCGGGCTTCGCGGAGCTGGAAGCGCGAATCGGCTGGCCCGGTCCCGCGCTGCCCGCCCCGCGCCCCGCGTGGCTGTCGCCGCTGCTGACGCGCTTTGGCGTGTCCGGCATCTACATCCCGTTCACCGCCGAGCCGCTCGTCAACGGTGGCCAGCCCGATCACGAGCTGCCGTTCAGCGCGGCCCACGAGACGGCCCACCAGCGCGGCTTCGCGCGCGAGGACGAGGCCAACTTCCTGGCCTTCCTCGCCTGCCGCGCGCATCCTTCGGCCGACGTGCGCTACTCGGCCGCGATGGAGGCGAGCGCGCTGCTGGCCAACGCGCTGTGGCAGGCGGCGGAGCCGGGTCGCGCGGCGCTGCGCCGGGTGCGCGAACAGGAGACCGACGCCCTGCGGCGCGACCGCGAGGCCTCGCGCGCCTTCTGGGCGGCCGCGCAGGGCCCGGTCCACGACGCCGCCCAGCGCGTCAACGACGCCTACATCCGCAGCACGGGCCAGGCCGCGGGCGTGCGCACTTACGGCCTGGCCGTCGACCTGCTGCTGGCCTGGCGCGCCGGCCGTTGACCGCGGTTGCGGCGAGGCATACGCTTCGCGCACCTGCAGCCCCGAGGAGGTTCCCATGAGGCGTACGTGGCCGGTCCTGGTCGTCTCCTTCTGCATCCTGGGAGGCGCCCCCGGTGCGCTGGCGCAGGACCCGCAGCCCAGCCCCACGCCCGAGATCCCGCGCACGCCGCCGCCGCGCAAGCTGTGGGAGAGCGAAGAGGGCGGCCTGTTCCTGCTCAACCGCGTGCAGGGCCGGTTCACGCACACCATGCCCGACGACAGCGTGCGGCTGTCGGGGATGGAGACGGGCGAGTCGAAGGGCGAGTTCAAGATCCGCCGCGCCAAGACCGAGATCACCGGCTGGGTGTGGAAGAAGGAACTGACCTTCGAGCTGCAGTTGAGCTGGGCGGGCCCGGAGCCGGGCGCCTCGACGCAGTCGGCGCTCGAGGACCTCGTCCTCAACTGGGACGCGTCGAAGAAGGGCACGTTCGAGATCGCGTTCGGCCAGTTCAAGGTCCCGCTCGGCCGCCAGGAGATGACCTCGTCGGGCCGGCTGCAGTTCCTGGACCGCGACATCCTGACCTACGAGTTCACCCGCGGCCGCGACATCGGCGTGCAGTTCGGCGGGCGCCTGGCCGAGGGCCGTCTGCAATACCTGGCCGGCATCTTCAACGGCAACGCGGCCAGCCGCGCCGGCAACGACAACGGCAAGTACCAGTACAACGCCCGGCTGGTGTTCGAGCCGTGGGGCAGCGTCGGCTACTCCGAGGGCGACTTCGAGTCGACCGACCGGCCGCTGCTCGCGATCGCCGGCCAGTTCGAGCACAACGACCAGCTCCGCGCGGGCTCGTCGCTGTCCAACGTCTTCGAGTACAAGACGGTGATCTGGGGCGCCGACGCGGTGTTCAAGTACCGCGGGTTCTCGGCCTTCGCGGAGGTCTTCGCCCGCGAGCGCCAGCCGCTGTCCGGGGCGTCGTTCGCCTCCGACGGCTGGCATGCGCAGGCCGGCTACTTCCTGGTCCGCGACCGCTTCGAGGCGGCCGTGCGCTATGCCACGTGGGACCCGACGGAGGTCGTCGACGAAGATGACCAGGTGGAGAAGGGTGTCGCCCTCAGCTACTTCTTCCGCAAGCACGGCCTCAAGCTGCAGGGCGACTTCCGACAGCTCGAAGACAAGCAGGACGAGACGAAGACGGAAGAGCTGCGCCTCCAGCTCCAGGTGATGTTCTGAGGTTCTGACGCTCGGGCGCGGCGCCCGCCGCGGGAGGTCGTGATGGCAGCTCGGGGGCTCGGCGTGCTGGTGGTCGTCGCGGGGCTGGGCCTGGCGTTCGCCGGCCCGCTGCCCGTCGACAGCGAGGTGGGCTCGAAGGCCGGGGCCGCGGTGGTCGCGGCGCTGGCCGACCAGGGCCTGGTCCGGGTCGTGGTCACGCTGCGTCGGCCGGCCAGTGCGGGCGACGGCGAGTGGAACCCGGAGGACATCGCGGCCGCGCAGCGGGAGGTGCTGGCCGGCCTGGAGGCGGACGACTTCCGGCTCGGGCGCCAGTGGCGCAACGTACCCGGCTTCTCGGGCTGGGTTTCGCTGTCCGGCCTGGCGCGCCTCGAGCGCCACCCGCTCGTCGATCGCATCGACGTCGACGGCGTGGTCAAGAAGAGCCTCGCGGAGAGCGTGCCGCTGATCCACGGCGACGAGGCGCGCTCGATGGGGTTCACGGGCGCCGACGTGATCGTGGCCGTGCTCGACTCGGGTGCGGATGCGGGGCACCCGGACATCGGCGTCTCGCTCGCGGCCGAGCGCTGCTTCTGCGACGGTTGCTGCCCGGGCGGCGGCTCGGAGGAATCGGGTGACGGCGCCGCCGCGGACGGCGACGGCCATGGCACCCACGTCTCGGGCACGATCGTCGCCCCCGGCATCGACCAGCCTGTCGGCGTCGCGCCCGGCGCCTACCTGGCGGCGGTCAAGGTGCTCGACGACGAGGGCAGCGGCTTCAGCTCCGACATCGTGGCCGGCCTGGACTGGGTGCTGAGCGAGCCCGTGATCAAGGTCGTCAACATGAGCCTCGGCGGCGGCCGCTACTCCACGGTGTGCGACGACGCCACCGCCTCCACCCGCGCCTACGCCGACGCCATCGCCGCACTGCGAGCGCGCGGCACGTTGACGGTCGTGGCCTCGGGCAACGACGGCTACACGGACGCCGTCAGCTCGCCGGCCTGCACCAACGCCTCGCTCGCGGTCGGCGCGGTCTACGACTCGAACTTCGGCAGCCGCAGTTGCGATTCTTCCACGGCGCCCGACAAGGTGGCCTGCTTCTCGAACAGCTCGACGCTGGTCGAACTGCTGGCGCCGGGCTCGACGATCACGGCGGCGGCGGTCGGTGGCGGCACGGACACGCTGTCCGGCACCTCGATGGCGACGCCCCACGTGGCCGGCGCGGCAGCGGTGCTCTACGGGGTCCGCCCGTCGATCACGCCCAGCCAGATCATCGACATCCTGAAGCGCACGGGGCGCCCGGTCACGGACAAGCGCAACAACGTGACGATCTCCCGCATCGACCTGGCCGCCGCCGTCCGCGCCGCCCGCTGAACAACCGGCCCGGTTCGCTCCGGGTGCGCGCAGCCGCTATCATCGCGCTCCTTGAGCTCCGGTCCGGGGCGTAGCGTAGCCTGGTAACGCGCCTGCTTTGGGAGCAGGAGATCGCTGGTTCGAGTCCAGCCGCCCCGACCACTCCGATATGATCCGGCTCGTGGAGCGAGTCACGCGCTTGCTGGTGGCCAGCCAGAACCCCGGCAAGCTGGCCGAGATGCAGAAGCTCGCGGCCGGCCTGCACCTGGAGATCGTCGCCCCCCGCGACGTCGCGCTGCTGGAGGCGCCCGAGGAGACCGGCGAGACGTTCCTCGAGAACGCGGAGCTGAAGGCGCGCCACTATGCGCAGGCCTCGGGCCTGCTGACCGTGGCGGACGACTCCGGCATCTGCGTCGAGGCCCTCGACGGCGGGCCGGGGTTGCACTCGGCGCGCTTCGGCGGCCCGCACGCGAGCGACGCCGACCGCAACCGGCTGCTGCTGCGGAAGCTCGCGGGCGTGCCGCCCGAACGCCGCGGCGCTCGTTTCGTCAGCGCCGTCGCCGTGGCCCGCTGTGACGAAATCGTGTTCTCGG
>JAMPXO010000185.1 GCA_023701125.1 Vicinamibacteria bacterium
ATCAGGAAGTCGGCCACGACGCGCGACCGCCCCACGCCGCGTGAGGTCTCCCGGCTTTGCTTCCAGAGCCGTCCCGCCTCGGCCGCGGAAGTGGCGGCAAGCGGATCGAAGCGCACGCCGAGTGCCTCCATCGCGGAGTGGAAGGCCGCCTCGTCCGCGAAGAAGGCGCTGACCTCGGCCCACACCACGTCGCACGCGAGCAGCGCGCCCTGGTCGTAGGCCCTGCGCAGGGCCTCGCGCGAGGCCACGCCGAACTTCGGGTCCGCCAGCAGCACGTCGAACAGGACCGACGAATCGACGGCGACCTTCACCGACCGCCGGCGCTCCCTCGGCGCCCCCCGGGACGGGGCCCGCGCATCTCGTCGAGTCGACCCAGCGCGTCCGGACCCGGCGTGCCCTGAAGCAGTCCGAAGACCCGGTCGACGGGGTGCCCGGCGCTCGCGCCCTTGTACATCCGGATCGCCCCGTCGCGGACCTCGAACACGACCTCGGTGCCGGCCCACAACCCGAATTCTTCGCGAACTGCGACGGGCACCGTCACCTGCCCCTTGGAAGAAATGCGACTCTTCGCCATATGTAAAGCGTAGGTTTCTTTACCTTCTCAGTCAAGCACCCGAGGCCGGCCCAGGGCCGGGACTCGGTTTTGGCGCGGATCAGGCGCGCGGCGGGCGAGGTCGTACCGGGAGCGGGGGCTCCACCGACAGACCGGTTAGAATTCGCGGGTTCGACACCGATCTTGACGAGCGAGGTAGCGGAATGACCGACGTGATCATGCCCCAGATGGGCGAGTCCATCGCCGAGGGGACCCTCACCAAGTGGATGAAGAACGTGGGCGACAAGGTCGTCCGCGACGAGCCGCTCTTCGAGATCTCGACCGACAAGGTCGACGCCGAGATCCCCGCGCCCGCTTCCGGTGTCCTGGCCGAGATCCGGGTCCAGCCCGGGACCACGGTACCGATCAACACCGTCGTCGGCATCATCGCCGCCGAGGGCGCCGCCGTCGCCGCGCCGCCCGCTGCCGCTCCGGCTGCTCCGGCCGCTCCGGCTCCAGCCCCCGCTCCCGCGCCGGTCGCACCGCCGGCCCCCGTCGCCGCAGCCCCGGTCGCCGCCCCGGCTCCCCCGCCCGCGCCCGAGAAGCCGCGCGCCGAGATGTCCGCCGAGGAACTGCGCCAGCAGCGCTCCTCGCCCGTCGTGCGCAAGATCGCGGCCGAGCACAACGTCGACATCCGCCAGGTGCCCGGCTCGGGCGTCAGCGGCCGAGTGACCAAGACCGACATCCTCGGCCACCTCGAGGGCCGCGCCGCGGCGCCTGCGCCCGCGGCTCCCGCCGCTCCCGTGCCCGCCCCGGCGCCGATGCCAGTGGCCGCGGCGCCCGCACCTGCCCCGGCGGCCGCGCCCGTTGCGACGCCGGCCGGCCCCGCGATGCCGGCCTACCTGCCGGGCGAGCGGGTCGAGATCGTGCCGATGTCGCCGATCCGCAGGAAGACCGCCGAGCACATGATCGTGTCGAAGCGCACCTCGGCCCACGTCAGCACGGTCTTCGAGATCGACATGACGCGGATCGACCAGCTCCGCAAGAAGCACAAGGACGCCTTCGAGGCCCGCAGCGGCGTGCGGCTGACCTACCTGCCGTTCATCCTCAAGGCGGTGGTCGACGCGCTGAAGGCGTTCCCGATCCTCAACTCCAGCGTCGACGGCGATTCGATCGTCTACCGCAAGGACATCAACATCGGCATGGCGGTCGCCCTCGACTGGGGCCTGATCGTACCGGTGATCCGCAACGCGGACGAGAAGAACATCCTCGGCCTCGCGCGCGCGATCAACGATCTCGCCGACCGCGCCCGCGGCAAGAAGCTGAAGGTCGACGAAGTCCAGGGCGGCACCTTCACGGTGACCAACCCCGGCGTCTTCGGCAGCCTGTTCGGCACGCCCGTGATCAGCCAGCCGCAGGTGGCGATCCTCGGCGTGGGCACGATCGAGAAGCGGCCCGTGGTGCGCGACGACGCCATCGCGATCCGCACGATGTGCTACTTCGCGCTGACCTTCGACCACCGCATCGTCGACGGCTCCGACGCCGACCGCTTCATGGCCCACCTGAAGAAGAGCCTGCAGGAGTTCGACGAGAACGCGCTCTAGGTGCGACCCCTTCGCGTCCTGCAACTCGGCCGCACCGCGTACGCGCGGGGGCTCGAGTTGCAGGCCGAGGCCGTCGCCGCCGTGCAGGCGAAGTCCGGGCCCGAGACGCTGTTCCTGCTCGAGCACGACCCCGTGTTCACGATGGGCCGCACGACCCGGCAGGAGAACGTGCTCTTCCCCGCGGAGGCGCTGCGCGCGCGCGGCTTCGACGTGTTCGAGACCGGGCGCGGCGGCGACGTCACCTACCACGGCCCCGGCCAGCTCGTCGGCTACCCGATCGTCGACCTGAACCCCGACCGCCGCGACGTCCACCGCTACGTGCGCGACCTCGAGGAGGTCCTGATCCGCGTGCTCGCCGACTACGGGATCGCAGGCGGTCGCGTCGCGGGGCGGACCGGGGCCTGGGTCGGCGACGAGAAGGTCGCGGCGATCGGCGTGCGCATCGCGCGCTGGGTCACCTCGCACGGCTTCGCGCTCAACGTCTCGACCGACCTCGCCCCGTTCCAGTTGATCGTGCCGTGTGGCATCAGCGACAAGGGCGTGACGAGCCTGGAGCGGCTGCTGGGGCGCGCGGTGGACGCCACCGAGCTCCGGGGCCGGGTCGTCACCCGCTTCTGCGAGGTCTTCGAGCGCGAGGTGGCCGCGTAGCCTCCGGCCCGCGACCCGCGGGCGGCCCTCGACCAACGCGGTCGCACTTGTAGTTCAATGGGCGGATGCCTCGCTCTCGCCTCCGCCGCGTGCTCACCGTCGGCGGCCTGCTGCTCGCCGCGCTGCTGCTGGTGGTGGCGCTCGGGCTGTTCCCGCAGGAGCCCGTGCGGCGGACCCTGGAAGCTCGCCTGCGGGAGGCGACCGGGCCCGGCTCGCGGATCGGCAGCGCCGAGGTTCGCCCGGGCGCCTTGTGGGTCGAGCTCCGCGACGTCGTGGTCGAAGCGCCCGGCTACCGGCTGGAAGCCGCGCGGCTCGAGATCGCTGTGTTCCCTCGGACGCTGGCGGGCCACGGCCTTCACCTGCGCCGCGTGGTGATAGACGGGGCCTCCATGCAACTCCGGCCCGACCCGGCTCCCGCGACCGCCGCGATCAACCCGTGGCTGGGCCCGCTGACCATCGAGCAGGTCCAGGCGGCCGGCGCGCGGCTCACCTGGGATGCCGACGACTCCGGTCCGGTGCGCATCGAGGGGATCTCGATCAGAGGCAGCGTGGGCTCCGGCCAGCTCCGCGTCGCGTCGACCGGGGGCGCATGGGAACGCACGCCGGCCGTCGCCCTGTCTCCCGCCGAGGTGGTGCTGAGCATCGCCCCGGACCTGGAGATGAGGCTCGACTCCGCGCACGCCGGGCTGCAGCGCTCGCGCATTACGGCCTCGGGCTTCCTCGGCCGGCCGAGCGCCCCCGCCCCGGATCTCGCGTTCGACGCGCGACTCGCCCTCGACGAGCTGGCGGCGCTCGGCGCGTGGCCCGCGGGTGAGATCGACGGCCTGTTGCGCGCCACCGGGCGCGTTCACGGCACCGCCGACGCGCCCGTGGTCGAGGCCCGCCTCGCCAGCGAGCGGGTGCGACTGCGAGCGCCGATGGAGCAGGTCGAGGGCACGCTCACCCTGCGCGAGGGCCGACTCGACGGCAGGCTGCAGGCCCGCGCCCTGGGTGGCACCGCGCTCGTCACGGCCACGCGCACCAGCGACGGCCGCATCGACGCCAGCGCGTTCTTGCGCGAGGTCCGTCTCGAGCAGTTGCGCGAGCTCGGCGTCGAGGGCGACCTCTCGGGCGTCGGCCACGCCGAGCTGACCCTGCGCGGTAACCCGGCCACGCGCCTCGCGGTGGAGCTGACGACGCGGGCGCGAGGCCAGGCCGCGGGCGAAGACTTCGACGGCGAAGCGCGCGCGCAGGGTCACGTCGCCGCCGACGGCGCGCTGGACGCGGAGTGGACGGCGGCCGCGCGCACGGCGCATGGCCCGGTCGACGGCGCGGGCCAGGCGCGGGCTGCCGCGGGTGGTGCGCTCGAGGTCGCGGGCCGCGCACAGGCCAGGCCGGCATTCCAGGGCTGGCCGGAGGGAGCCGTGCTCGACGGCACGTTCCGCCTCCAGGCTGCCGACTTGAGCGCGCACCTCGATCTCTCGGGCCTGGGCCAGCCGCTCGTCGTCGAAGCGGTGGCGGAGACTCCCCAGGGCTCTCGCCCCGCACGCTTCCGGTCGCTGCGCGTCGAGGCGCCCGCGCTCGACCTCGCGCGCGTGTTCCCGGGCGAGATGGACGGTCGCGCCTCGCTGCGGTTCGACCTCGCCGGGCCGGTGGACGCACTCGACGGCGGTGGCCAGATCTCGATCGACGGCGGCCTCTGGCGCGGGGTCGCGCTCGGCCCCGTGACCGCCGACGTCGTCGCCCGAGGCGGAATCGCCCAGGTCGCAGTGGCCGCGCCGGAACTGGCCGCTCGCCTCGACGGTCGGCTCTCGACGGCCACCCGGCGGGCCAGCGGCGAGCTCGTGCTCGACGGCACCGATCTCGCGCGTGGCTCGGCCCTGGCCGAAGAGGGCGAGCCGATCGCGGGCGCGGCCAGCGGCACGGTCCACTTCGACGTCCCGCTCGATCGGCCCGCCGAGGCGTCCCTGGAGGCCCGCTTCACGTCGCTCGCGGCGAGCCACGGTGCGTGGTCCGCGCACTCCGTCGGCGACGTCGAGCTCGCACTGCGCGACCGCGTGCTGCACCTGCAGCGGCTGGTGCTCGCGGGCGCCGGCGCGGGGCTCGAAGCCACGGGCCGCGTCACCCTCGCGGACGAGCCGCGGCTCGACCTGACGGTGCTCGGTCGGGCCGACCTCGCCGAGCTGCCTCGCGGCGACCTGCAGAACCTCGGCGGGCGGGCGACACTCGAGGCCCGGATCACCGGCACGCTGCACGAACCGCGTGCCGACGGCTGGTTGCGCGTCGAGGAGCTGACCGCGCAGGCCGCGGGCGCGCCGGTCCTCGCAGCGACGCAGGTCGACGTCACCCTTGCCGGCGACCGCGCCCGTCTCGCCGCCCAGGGACTGACGCTCGCAAACGGCCAGCTCGAGCTCGAGGGCGAGGTGCCGTTCGGCCGCGAGCCCGCCCGCCTCGCCCTGAGCTGGAGCGGCGTCTCGGCCGCCGAGATCCTGCGCGCGGCGCGGCCTGCGAGCGTGGAGACGCTGGAGGCCGCGCTCGCCGGCCGCCTCGACGTGGTCGCGCCGAACGGCCTGCGCAACACCGCATCACTCGTCCGGGAACTGGAGGCCCAGCTCCACCTGGAACCCGTGCAGGCGACCACGGGCGACCTGCGGATGGGCACGGACGTCGTGGAGGCGACACTCCGCGGCGGCCAACTGAACGTGGCGCCGTTCTCGCTCTCGTCGTCCGGCAGCCGGCTCGAGGTGCGCGCCGCGGCCGATCTCGAGCGCCGTGAGCTCTCCGCCAGCGGGCGCGGGGAGATCGAACTGCGCGCGCTGTCGCCGCTGCTCTCGGACACGGCGTTGACGGGCCGCGCCGTGATGGACATCGGCGTCGACGGACCCTGGTCGGCGCCGCGCACCCGCGGCACGCTCGAGGTCCAGGACGCGACGGCGCGGGCGCGCTCCCTGCCGCAGGCCCTGACCGACATCGCCGCGCGCTTGCGCTTCGACGGCACGACCGTGCGCGTCGAAACCGCGACCGCCCGCCTCGGCGGCGGTCCGCTGACCGTGACGGGCGCGGCCCGCCTCGCCGCGGGCGGCCTGGCCGACGCCGCGTTCGACATCCAGTTGCGCGATGCGGCGCTGCGCTATCCCCCGGGCCTGCGCACCCGCATCGGCGCCGACCTGCGGTTGACCGGTGCGGGAAACGCGTGGCTGCTCGCGGGTGACGTGCGTTCCGCGCGCGGCTTGTACGACCTCGACGAAGCGATGGCGGCGGCGGCGGCCGAGGAGTCCTCGCCGCTGCTGCGGGCGCTGCGGCTCGACCTGCGGGTGCGGACCGAGGCGCCGATCGCCGTCATCTCCAACCTCGGCGAGCTGCAGGCGACGGGCAACCTGCGGATCCGCGGCAACGCCTTCGCGCCGGAGCCGTTCGGCGCGCTGCGCCTCGCCTCCGGCGGCCGGGTCTACATCCAGGGCCGCGAGTTCCGGGTCGATCCCGCGGCCCAGAGCGCGCTCACCTACGGCGGCACCTGGGACCCCACGCTGGCGATCCACGCGGTGACCGCCGCGCGCGTGCGTGATGCCGCGCGCAACCGCGAGGTCGAGGTCAAGGTGGCACTCGAGGGCCGCCTCGAGTCGCCCGGTGTGCGGCTCGAAGCCGCGGGCTACTCCGAGTCCGAGTTGCTCAACCTGCTCGCCACCGGTGACAGCCGGGCGTCCGCCGGCCGCGCGGCCGTGGGCGCCCAGGCCGCGGCCGTGCTGGTCGGCCGCGTCGGCCGCCAGATCCGCTCGCTGGGCCTCGACGAGGTCAGCATCCAGCCGGAGCTGGTCGCCCGCGAGGGCGAGGTCGACACGGGCGCGCGCTTCACCGTCGGCAAGCGGGTGGCGCCGTGGGCTTCGCTGGTCTACTCGGCCAGCCTGCAGGACCCGAATGCCCGCTACCTCGAGCTGAAGACGCAACCCGGCGTCGCGCTGGGACTCGGCGGCTTTTTCGACGCCGGCGCCG
>JAMPXO010000186.1 GCA_023701125.1 Vicinamibacteria bacterium
GCCTGCTCGAACTCGCGGAAGGCCGCCTGCGGCAGGAACGTCCGGCGCCAGCCGCCCGTCAACTCGTAGACGCTTCCGTTCCACGACGCGCGCCGCGCGTAGAAGCGGTCGGCGAGCTGCCACTGTCGCGGCTCCACCTCGTAGACGGCGAGGCCGTAGAGCGACGCCTGGCCGCGCTCCGGGCCCTCGACGTAGTAGTCGTAGTTGTAGAAGCGCCCGTCGGCGCCGAGGATCCAGCGCCGGTCGAAGGTGGTGCCCGACTGCGGGGGGCGGCCCTTGATCACGTTGAAGTCGCGATGGGCGACGCGGTTGGCCTCGGGCAGCACGAACTCCGACAGCCCGAACAGGAAGCCGCTGGCCAGCAGGCCCATGCCGATCACCGGCACGGCGGCGCGGTAGACGCTGATCCCTCCGGCCTTCATCGCGGTGATCTCGTTGCGCCGGCTCATGACGCCGAAGGTCACGAGGGTCGTGACCAGCACCGCTACCGGGGTGATCAGGTGGACGATGAACGGCGCGTGGAAGAAGTAGTAGTGCAGCACGACCATGCCCTTGACCCGGTTCTGCTGCACGTCGTCGAACAGGTCCATGAACTCCGTGAGCGTGTAGATCGCCCAGAAGCTGGTGAGGACGAGCAGCAGATAGCCGAAGTACTCGCGCGCGATGTAGCGGTCGAGGCGGCTGCCGACCGGCACCCCGAGCCGGGGCACCCGCAGCACGACGGCCGGCGTGCCCCCCGAGCTCGCCACGGGCCGCTGCCGCGGCGGCCGCACCCGGGCGCCTCCCGAGCGGGCCACGGCCGGAACCGGCGCCGGCGTCGACCGCGCGGGGAACAGCCGGGGCAGCCACGCGAGGTAGTGGCCGGGGGAGAGCGGGTCGAACGCGGGCTCGCGCAGGTTGAGCCAGAGCAGGCCCGCCGCCGCCGCGCCCAGCACGACGTTGGCACCCCACATCGCGATCCACGGCGCGATCAGCTTGTTGTCACCCGCCTGCTCGCCGAGCCGGATCAGCACGTAGTACACGAAGATGATCGCGATCGAGAGCCCGAAGGCTGCCGAGCGGGCCTCGCGTCGCGCGCCGAGCGACAGGCCGAGCCCCAGCCCCGCGAACACGAAGCACGCCGCCGGGATCGCGAACTTCTTGTGGACCTCGACCCACAGCTTGTGGGGTTCGTGGGGCTGGCCCTTGACCGGCGGCCTGTCCGCCTGGTCAAGCAGCTCCGTCAGCGTCATCTCGCGGTCGCCCTTCTGCAACGGGATCTTGGGGAAGAACTCGTCGAAGGGCAGCGGGAACTCGCCGCTCTTGAAGCGCTGGAACTCGTACGACCCGGGCTTGGTCTGGTCGTAGGTGTGGAGCTGGCCTGCCTCGAGGTGCAACTCGACCCGCTTCTGGCTCTCGTCGATCACGAGCCGCCCCTGGCGGGCCAGGATCAGTCTCGGCTTGTTGGCGACCGTGTTGTCGTGGAGCAGCAGGTCGCGCCACTCGCCGGTGTCGGCGGGGATGTCCGACACGTAGAGCACCATGCCGGGGATCAGGTCGTCGACGAACACCCGTGCCTTGACCCCCGTGCGGGCCTTGCTGACGACCAGGTTGTAGAAGATCTCGCGGTAGGCCTGGTTGGCCTCGGGCACCGCATAGGCCAGCACGTAGAAGTTGATCGTCGCGGCGGCCAGCGCCAGCGCGCCCAGCGGCCGCAGCAGGCGGGTGGGGCTGATGCCGCCCGCGCGCATGGCGATCAGCTCGCTGTCCGCGGCCAGCCGGCCGAAGGCGAGCAGCACGCCCAGCAGGAACGCCATCGGGATGGTCGTGGCCAGGATGCTCGGCAGCAGGTTGAAGAACAGCCGCAGCACCGTCGGCAGGTCGGCGCCGCGCGCGATCAGCAAGCCCGTCAGCAGGGTGATCTGCTGCAGCAGCAGGATGAACGTGAAGACGAGCAGGCCGAGGAAGGTGGGCGGCAGCACCTCGGCCATGACGTATCGATCCAGGAGGCTCGGCACGAGCCGCGCGCGCAGGTTCACCGCGTGCATCCTAACAAGCCGCTCGGGTTGGACCCAATGCGGGCCGCGCGCAGCGGGGGCGCTAGAATCCAGAAGAGCGAGCTGGAGCCGGTCCCGGACCATCCACCACGGAGAGCCCAGTGCCTGTAAGAGTTTCTTTCCTCTGGCACATGCACCAGCCGAACTACCGCGACCCCCAGGGCGGCGACGCCGTGTTGCCCTGGGTTCGGCTGCACGCCCTCAAGGACTACCTCGGGATGGTCGAGGTGCTCGAGGAGACGCCCGACGTCCATGCGACGTTCAACCTGGTCCCGAGCCTGGTCGACCAGCTCGAGGCCTACGCGCACGGGCGGCTGCGCGACGCGCTGCAGGACGTCTGCGACCGGCCCGCGGCCGATCTGACCGAGGCCGAGAAGGTTCACGCGCTGCGCGGGCTGTTCCTGGCCAACCGCCAGAACCTGATCGCCCGCTTCCCGCGGCTCGAGGAACTGCTCGAGGCCCGCGGCCTGCAGCCCGACGAGGCCGCGCTGCAGCAGGCGCTCGGCCGCTTCGGCGAGGCGGACTTCCGCGACCTCCAGGTGCTGGCGCGGCTGTGCTGGTTCGACCTCGGCTGGCAGGAGCGAGACCCGGTGCTGCGCCAGCTCGCGGAGAAGGGCCGCGGCTTCAGCGAGGAGGACAAGCAGGCGCTGGCGGGGCGCGAGCAGGAGCTGCTGGCGGCCGTGCTGCCGGCCTACCGGCGCGCCGCGGAGCGCGGCCAGATCGAGCTCTGCACCTCGCCGTACTACCACCCGATCCTGCCGCTGATGTGCGACACCGAGTCGCACCACGAGGCCGCGCCCGGCGCGCCGTTGCCACGCCGCTTCGCGTACCCGGAGGACGCGGCCGACCAGATCCGCCGCGCGCTCGCGCGGCACGAGGCCGTGTTCGGGCACAAGCCGCGCGGGCTGTGGCCCTCCGAAGGCTCCATCTCCGAGGCCGCCGCACGGGAGATCGCGCGGGCCGGCTTCGCCTGGACCGCGTCGGACGAGGCGGTGCTGGCCCGCAGCGCGGAGCGCCCGTTGCACCGCGACAGCCGCGGCACGGCGTATCCGCCCGACGTGCTGTACCGGCCCTGGGTGCGCCACACCAGCGCGGGCCCGATCACCATCGCGTTCCGCGACCGCGCCCTCTCGGACCTGATCGGCTTCTCGTACTCCGGTATCGATCCGTCGCTGGCGGCCGTGGACCTGCTCGAGCGCTTCCGCCGCGTGGGCGAGCGCTGGGTCAGCGCGGGACTCTCCGGCGACCCCACCGTGTTCGTGATCCTCGACGGCGAGAACTGCTGGGAGCACTACCGCGATGGCGGCCGCCAGTTCCTGCGCACGCTGTATCGGGGCCTGGCCGAGGACCCGGGCCTCGAGGCCGTGACGGTGAGCGAAGCGCTGGCGGCGGCCGGGGAGCACTCGACGCTGCCCCGGGTCTTCGCCGGGAGCTGGATCCACGCCAGCTTCGACGTGTGGATCGGTCACCCCGACGACCGCCGGGCGTGGGACCTGCTCGGCCGCGCCCGCGAGACCCTGACCCGCCACGCGGCGGGCGCCGCGCAAGCCGACAGCGAGGCCGCGTGGGAGGCGTATCGCGCCGCGTGCGGCAGCGACTGGTGCTGGTGGTACGGCGGCGAGCACTCGTCGGAGCACGACCTCGAGTTCGACCGCCTGTTTCGCCGCCAGTTGCGCACCGTCTATCAGCGGCTCAAGCAACCGGTGCCCGAGGTGCTCAACGAGACGCTGATCACCGCCCGCCGCCACGAGGTTCGCCACAGCGAGCCGACCGGGGCGGTGACGCCGAAGCTCGACGGGGAAGTCAGCTCGCCGCAGGAGTGGGTGATGGCGGGCGTCTTCCACGCCCCGGTCGCCGCGGGCGCCATGCGGCGCGGGGACGAGGGCCTCCAGTGCGTCCGCTTCGGGAGCGACGGGGATCACCTGCACCTGCTGATCGAGACCGCCAGGCCGGCGCGGGACGTGTTGCAGGCCGGCGACCTCGCGGTGCGCTTCCCGGGGCCGCGGACGCTGCGGTACCGGATCTCCCAGGACGGAGCTCCCGTGCGCCGCGAGGAGCGCAGTGGCAACTTCTGGGCCCCGCGGCCCACCCACGCGCGAGCCGCGGCCGGCAGCGTGGCCGAGATCTCGATCCCGCTCGCGGAACTGCGTTCCGGCCCGGGAGCCATCGAGTTCCGGGTGGCGTTGCTGTCCGGCGAGGTGGAGATCGCACGCCAACCCGAGACGGGGCCACTGCGACTCGACCCCGGGGCGGTGTCCCGTGTCTGAACCGGAGTTGACGCGATGAGCACGCCCACGTTCGCGACGGCGTTCGCGCCGGCGACCTTGTCCAACCTGGGCCCCGGCTTCGACTGCCTCGGGCTCGCGGTCACGGTCGGGGGGGACCGCGTCACGGTGCGGCGTGCGGCCGCGCCCGGCGTGCGTGTGCTGTCGGTGTCCGACCCGCGCATCCCGCTCGACCCGGAGCGCAACACCGCCGCGCTGGCGGCGGCTTCGGTGCTGCGGCGGACGGGGCAGAACATCGGCCTCGAGCTCTCGGTGGAAAAAGGGCTGCCGCTCTCCGCCGGCCTGGGCGGCAGCGCGGCCTCGGCGGTCGCCGGCGCCGTGGCGGCCAATGCCGTGCTGGGCGCGACCCTCTCGCGACGCGAGATCGTGCTCGCGGCGCTCGACGCCGAGGCTGTCGTCTCCGGGCGTCACCCGGACAACGTGGCGCCCGCGGTCTGGGGCGGTGCCGTGCTGGTCCTCTCGCTGGACCCGCTGCGACTGGTCACGGTGCGCGTGGCGGAGAAGCTGCGCTTCGTCGTGGCGACCCCGGACTACGCGGTCGAGACGCAGCAGGCGCGGGCGGCGCTGCCCGAGGCCGTGCGCCGCGAGGACGCGGTCGCGCAGGCGGCCGGGCTCGGGGCGCTGGTGCTGGCGCTGGAGCGCGGCGACACCAAGACGCTGGCCGCGGCGCTCGAGGACCGCATCGCGCTGCCGTACCGGGCGCCGCTGTACCCGGGCTTCGTCGAGGCCCGCGACGCGGCGCTCGAGGCCGGCGCCATCGGCGCGACGATCAGCGGCGGCGGGCCCACCGTGGTGGCCCTGGTCTCGGTCGACTCGGATGCGGGCACGCGCGTGGCGGACGCCCTGCGCGCCGCGTACACGAACGCCGGCTACGCAGCCAGCGTGACCGTCGCTCGAGTCGACGCCCGCGGCGCGCACGTGTTGTGAGCGCCCGCCCGAAGCGGTCTCCACGGCCGACGCCTCGCGATCCCGAAGACCTCGTCCTGGTTCGCTGCGCGGCCTGTGGTCACCGCTTCCCGCTGGAGTACCGCGCCACCACGTGCCCTTGCGGCGGGCTGCTGGAGGTGCGTCAGTGTCCGGACCGCTCGGGCCACGCGCTGCGCGCGGTCTTCGATCGGCGGGCTGCGGCGGCCTCGCTGGCGCGCGGGCACGCCGGCGGGGAAGTCGCGGCCAGCGGCGTCTGGCGCTTCCGCGAGTTGCTGCTGCCGGGCACGGGCCCGACCCTGGCGCATCCCGAGGGCGACACGCCGATCTACCGCCGGGAGGCCGTGAGCCGCTTCGCCGGGGTCGCCGACCTCGGCCTCAAGCACGAGGGGCAGAACCCCACGGGCTCGTTCAAGGACCGCGGCATGACGGTGGCCGTGACCCACGCCGTGCGCTTCGGCGCCTCCGCTGTGGCGTGCGCCTCGACCGGCAACACCTCGGCCTCGATGGCGGCTTACGCGGCCCACGCCGGACTGCCGGCCCTGGTCTTCGTGCCGGCCGGCAAGATCGCCGCCGGCAAGCTGGCCCAGGCGGTCGCATATGGCGCCCGTACGTTGTTGGTACGTGGGGACTTCGATGCGTGCCTGCGGCTCTGCCGCGAGGCCTCGGAGAAGCTCGGGGTGACGCTGCTCAACTCGATCAACCCGTGGCGGATCGAGGGTCAGAAGACGATCGTGCTGGAGATGCTGCAGCAGCGCGGCTGGCAGCCGCCGGACTGGATCGCGGTGCCGGCCGGCGCCCTCGGCAACACCTCGGCCTTCGGCAAGGCGCTGATCGAGGCCCGCGAACTCGGCCTGATCGACCGCGTGCCGCGGATCGCCGCGATCCAGGCCGCCGGGGCCAGCCCGTTTGCGAGGTCGTTCAAGACCGGGTTCCGGAAGCGGTACCGGGTCGCGGCCGAGACCGTCGCGACAGCGATCCGGATCGGCGACCCCGCCAGTCACGACCGCGCGGTGTGGTCGATCCGGGAGACCCGCGGCGTGGTCGAAAAAGTCACCGACGCGGAGATCCTGGCCGCCAAGGCGGTCATCGACGCGGCCGGGATCGGGTGCGAGCCGGCGTCCGCGGCGTCCGTGGCCGGTGTGCGCAAGCTGGTGCGCACTGGAGTCATCGGAGCCGGCGAGTCCGTGGTGGCCGTCCTGACCGGTCACGTGCTGAAGGACGCCGAGATCGTCATGAAGTACCACACGGCTCCGGGTCGCGGTCGCAACCGACCGCTGGAGATCGACGCCGACCTCCGGGCCGTGGCCCGGCTCGTTCGTCGCTCCTAGCGCCTCCTGGCGACCCGACCCGCGCCTCCCCCTTTGGCTCCGTAGTGCCGATAAGATATGTTATGTACGCTA
>JAMPXO010000053.1 GCA_023701125.1 Vicinamibacteria bacterium
CGACCTGTACCACCTGACGATGGGGTACGCGCACTGGAAGTCCGGCACCACCAGCCTCGACGCCGTGTTCCACCTGACCTTCCGCCGCAACCCGTTCGAGGGCGGGTTCAGCGTCGCCTGCGGGATCTCGCGGGCGCTGGAGTTCCTCGAGGACCTGCGCTTCGAGGCCGAGGACCTGGCCTACCTCGCCACCGTGCGCGGCAACGACGACAAGCCGCTGTTCGACCCCGCCTACCTCGACTGGCTGGAGAAGCTGGAGTTCGCCTGCGACGTCGATGCGGTGCCCGAGGGCACGGTCGTCTTCCCGCAGGAGCCGCTGGTCCGCGTGCGCGGGCCGATCGTGCCCGCGCAACTGGTCGAGAGCGCGCTGCTCAACTTCGTCAACTTCGAGACGCTGATCGCGACCAAGTCGGCCCGCATCTGCCTCGCCGCCCGCGGCGAGCCGGTGCTGGAGTTCGGCCTGCGCCGCGCCCAGGGCATCGACGGCGCGCTGGCGGCCAGCCGCGCGGCCTACGTGGGCGGCGCGATCGCCACCTCCAACGTGCTGGCCGGCCGGCTCTACGGCATCCCCGTGCGCGGCACCCACGCCCACTCCTGGGTGATGGCGTTCGGCGACGAGCGCGAGGCGTTCCGCGCCTACGCCGCGGCGATGCCCAACAACTGCGTGTTCCTGGTCGACACCTTCAACACGATCGAGGGCGTGCGCCACGCGATCGAGGCCGGCCACTGGCTGCGCGAGCGCGGCCACAAGCTGGGCGGCATCCGCCTCGACTCCGGCGACCTCGCGTACCTGTCGATCGAGGCCCGCCGCATGCTCGACGAGGCCGGCTTCCCGCAGGCCGCGATCGTCGCCTCCAACGACCTCGACGAGAAGATCATCGAGAGCCTGAAGAGCCAGGGCGCCGCGATCTCCGTGTGGGGCGTCGGCACCCGGCTCGTCACCGGCCACGACCAGCCGGCGATGGGCGGCGTCTACAAGCTCTCGGCGGTGCGCGGGCCGGGCGGGCCGTGGGAGTACCGGATCAAGCTCTCCGAGCAGGCGGTCAAGGTCTCCAACCCGGGCATCCACCAGGTCCGCCGCTACCGGGTCGGCAACGAGTTCGTCGCCGACATGATCTGCGACGAGGGCCTGACGCCGCCGCCGTCGCCGACGATGATCGACCCCACGGACCCGACCCGCCGCAAGCAGCTCGCCGCGGGCGCGCCGTACGAGGAGCTGCTGCAGCCGATCCTGCGCGCGGGCAAGCGCGTCTACGACCCGCCGGGGCTGGTGGCGACACGCGCCCGCGTGCGCGACCAGCTCGCCGCGTTCCACACCGGCATCAAGCGCTCGGTCTTCCCCCACATCTACCCGGTGGGTCTGGAGTCGAGCCTGTACGACCTGCGTACCCACCTGATGCTGCAGACCCGCGGCCTGGAGCCCTGACGATGCTGCCGCTGCCCCCGCACTTCGACCCCGACCACGCCGCGCGCTGGGACTTCGCGCCCGATCCGACCGCGCTGGCGGCGGCCGCCGCGGACTGGGCGCACGAGCACGAGCTGCGGGCGGCCGCCGCGGACGAGCGGCGGGTCGAGCTGCTGGTGATCGACGGCCAGCGCGACTTCAGCTTCCCGCAGGGCACGCTCTACGTGGGCGGCCGGTCGGGCCGCGGCGCCGTCGAGGACAGCGAGCGGCTGGCGCGCTTCGTCTACCAGAACCTGGGCGCGCTGACCGGCATCACCTGCACGCTCGACACCCACTTCCCGTTCCAGATCTTCTTCCCCACGTTCTGGGAAGGGCGCGACGGCGAGCCGATCGGCCCTCACCGGGAGGTGAGCGCCGACGACGTGCGCAGCGGGGCGCTGCGGCCGCGTCGCGAGCTGGCCGCCTGGCTGTGCGACGGCGACCAGGCCTGGCTCGCGCGCCAGGCGCAGTTCTACTGCGAGCAGCTCGAGCGCGCCGGCAAGTACCGGCTGTACCTGTGGCCGCTGCACTGCCTCGCGGGTGGCGACGGCCACGCCCTGGCTGGCGTGATCCAGGAGGCGCGGCTGTTCCACGCCTTCGCCCGGCGGTCGCCGAACCTGCTCGAGGTCAAGGGCGGCCACCCGCTGACCGAGAACTACTCGGTGCTCTCGCCCGAGGTGCTGCTGCGCCACGACGGCGGCGAACTGGCCCAACGCAACGGGCCGCTCTACGACCGGCTGCTCGCCGCGGACGCGCTCTACGTCGCGGGCCAGGCCTCGTCGCACTGCGTGCGCAGTTCCGTCGACGACCTGCTCGACGAGATCACGCGACGCGACCCGGCGCTCGCGTCGCGGGTCCACGTGCTGGTCGACTGCATGTCGGCGGTCGTGGTGCCGGACGGCGCTGGCGGATTCATCGCCGACTTCACGCCGCAGGCCGAGACGGCGCTCGCGCGCTGGGAGGCGGCGGGGATGAAGCTCGTGCGCGCGAGCGACCCGGTGGCCGGCTAGGCTGCTGCCGGCCTTACAATGCCGGCCCGCATGATTCGCCTCTCTCCCCCCGAAGTTCCGCTGGAGGCCGCCCGCAAGCGCATCGGCGACGTGCTCGACTCGGGCTGGCTGACCAACGGCCACCAGGTCGTCGCGTTCGAGGAGGCGCTCGCCGCCCGCCTCGGGGTGCGCCACGTCGTCGCCGTCTCCAGCGGCACGGGGGCCCTGCACCTGATGCTGGTCGCGGCGGGCGTGAAGCCCGGCGACGAGGTGATCGTGCCCGGCTACACGTTCCCCGCCACCGCCGCGTCGGTCGTCCACGCGGGCGCCGAACCGGTGGTGGTCGACGTGCTGCCGGGCAGCGCCAACATCGACCCGGCGGCCGTCGCCGCGGCGATCACGGCGCGGACGCGGGCGGTGATGCCGGTCCACCAGTTCGGCCTGCCGTGCGACTGGGACCGCGTGGCCGCGGCCGCGCCCGGAAAGCTGCTGGTCGAGGACGCCGCGTGCGCGCTCGGCGCGCGTTTCGGCGGCCGGGCCTGCGGCCAGCTCGGCGTGGCGGCGGCCTTCTCGTTCCACCCGCGCAAGATGCTGACGACGGCCGAGGGCGGCGCGATCGCCACGGACGACGACGGGCTGGCCGCGGAACTGCGCCTGCTGCGCAACCACGGGATGGAGGTCGAGGGCGGCGTCCGCCGCTTCCGGCTGCCCGGCTACAACTTCCGGCTGTCCGAGATCCACGCGGCGCTCGGCCTCTCCCAGCTCGAGGGGCTCGACGCCGTGCTCGACGCGCGCCGGCAGGTCGCCGGCTGGTACGCGGAGGCGCTGGCCGGGCTGCCGCTGGACCTGCCTCCCGACCCCGCGACGGCGCCTCACACCTTCCAGACCTACGCGGTGTTCCTGCGCGCGCACGAGGCCGCGGCGGTGATCGCCCACCTCATCCGCGCGGGGATCGAGGCCGGCCACGGCGCCGAGGCGCTGGCAACGCTCGGCCTGTACCGCACGGCCGGGCCGACCCCGGTCTCGCTCGACTTCCGGCGGCGCCACGTGGCGCTGCCCCTGCACTCCAAGCTCACCCACGCGGACGTGAAGACCGTCGCGGCCGCCCTGTCGGAGGCACTCGCATGATCGCCGGACGCCGGATCCTCTTGACGGGAGGCGCCGGCTTCATCGGCACCGCCCTCGCGCGCCGCCTGCTCGACGCCAACGACGTGGTCGTGTTCGACAACGGACACCGCGACTCGCTGGGCAGCAGCGGTCTCGTCGGCCACCCGCGGCTGTCGCGGATCAAGGGCGACGTGCTGGACCTGGCGGCGATGCGCGAGGCCGTGAAGGGCTGCCAGGTCGTCATCCACCTGGCCGCGATCGCCGGCGTCGACACCGTGCTCAAGATGCCGGTGACGACGATGCAGGTCAGCCTGATCGGCACCGCCAACGCGCTGGAGGCGGCGCGCGAGGCGGGCAGCGTGGAGCGCTTCGTCGACTTCTCGACCTCCGAGGTGTTCGGCAGCTACGCGTACAAGGTCCGCGAGGGCGACGTGACGACGCTGGGCGCGGTCGGCGAGGCGCGCTGGACGTACGCGGTCAGCAAGCTGGCCACCGAGCACCTGGCCCACAACTACCACGTCCAGTACGGGCTGCCCGCGCTCTCGATCCGACCCTTCAACATCTTCGGCCCCGGCCAGGTCGGCGAGGGTGCCATCCACCGCTTCATCGTCCGCGCGCTCGGCGGCGAGCCGCTCGACATCCACAACGACGGTGGCCAGATCCGCGCCTGGTGCTACATCGACGACATCGTCGAGGCCGTGCTGCTGACGCTGGAGAAGCCGGAGGCCGTGGGCCAGGCCTTCAACGTCGGCAACCCGCGGGCCGTGTGCACGATCTACGACCTCGCCCAGCGCATCGTGCGGCTGTCCGGCTCGCGCTCCGAGATCCGCTTCGTGTCGTGGCCGAACGCCGACGTCGAGCTGCGGGTGCCCGACATCGAGAAGGCCCGCAAGCTGCTCGGCTACGAGCCGACGGTGGACCTGGAAGAGGGACTGCTGCGCACGATCGCCTGGTACCGGGAGCGCCACGCCTAGAGACACCTAGAGGGTACGATGCCGGGGCAGCCACCTAGAGTCGTGTTCGTGGGAAGCAAGGCGCTCGGCGCCCGAGCGCTCGAGACGCTGCACTCGATCGCCCCCGAGACCCTTTCCGCCGTGGTGACGATCGACGACTCCAGGGACGTCCGCTGCGCCCTGAGTCGCTTCAAGGACTTTGCCGCTCGAACGGGCAAGCCGCTGCGGGTGCTCGGCAAGGGGTCGGACCTCGAGTCGGCGATCGGCGAACTCAAACCGGACCTGTGTCTCGTCGTGGGCTGGTACTGGATCCTGAAACCCGCCCTGCTGAGGGCGGTGCCGCGCGGCTGGCTCGGGATCCACGCTTCCCTGCTCCCGCGCTATCGGGGGAGTTCTCCCCTCGTATGGGCCATCCTGAACGGTGACAAGACGACCGGTCTCTCGCTCTTCTACTTCGACGAGGGGATGGACACTGGGGATATCGTCGCGCAACGAACCATCGAGATCGGTCCGACGGACGACATCGGCCGCTTGTTGGCCCGGATCGAGGAAGAGACGATCGGGATGCTGGAAGAGCAGTATCCGGCCCTGATCGCCGCGACGGCCCCACGCGTACCCCAGGACGGCCGGCAGGCGTCGTACGTCGCCGCCCGAGTCCCGGAAGACGGGCAGATCGACTGGACCGCGTCGGCCACCACGGTGCACGACTTCATCCGCGCCCAGACCCACCCGTACCCAGGGGCCTTCTTTCGGTTGGGGGACCGAGTTGTCCGGGTCTGGACCGCCTCGGTGTTCGCTTTCCCCTGCTTCGGATCCCCCGGACAGGTCGTGATGACCCAGACGGAAGGCGTCGTCGTGGCCTGCGGTCAGGGGTCGGCCGTCGTTCTACGGACGGTACAAGCCGACGACGACGCCGAGCAACCGGCATCGACGCTTCTCAGGTACGGGCAGCGACTCGCCTGACGCCCAGGGCCCCGGTCGTCAGGGGCGGTTTCTAGTCTGCGGCCATCCGCAGCCGTCGCAGCAGCGGCTCTTCGGCCAGCCAGACCTCGATCAGCGGGAAACCGTCGCGCTGGCGGAGCGTGCGGATCAGCGAGCGGCGCGCGAACTTCTCCTCCATCCGCTTGCGCAGCGCGCGCCCGGCGGCCACGTACTTGGGTGGCGCCGAAGGCGGGTCGTCGAGGGCCAGCACGCGATCGGAGAAGAAGACGAACACGAAGCGGCCCGAGGGGTGCGACGGCAGGTCGACGCGGCGCACGTCGCGGGCGCCGATGCCAGTGCCCCGCATGAAGAAGCCGAGCGGACCGAACGAACGATCCGCGTACAGGACGAGCCCACCGGCGGGACCGAGCGCCTCCTGCGCGGCTTCGCGCACGATCTCCAGCGTCGGGCGCGCCTCGTCGGCGACCATCCAGCCGCGGTAGCCGCTGCCGCCCGCGGCCACGAACTCGCCGTGGTCGACGCCGTGCCCGTAGGCGTAGGTCCAGGCCAGCCGACCCGTGGCCCCCGCGGACCACAGCGCCAGCACGGCGACCAGCGCCGCGGCCAGGCGCCCGCCTTCGGCCGCGACTGCGGCGGCGCAGATCAGGAAGCCGGGCAGGACCGCGAACAGGTAGCGGTCCATGTGGGTCGCGGGCATCTCCCACTCGCGGCCGGGGGCCAGGATCAGCGGCAGCAGCACGAGGCCGACGCCGAGGTACAGCGCCCCGAAGCGCGCCAGCAAGCTGGCTTCGCGCAGCCGCCGGCTCGCCGCCAGCGCCGCCACGGCAGCGACGGGCACGGCCAGCAGCCAGGCCCCGGCGGCCGGCAGCGCGGCGTTCGAGAAGTGGCGCACGGTCGCTTCGCCCGCGAGGCCCGTCGTCACCATGTGCAGAAACGCCAGCCAGCGGTCCGGCGCGCCGACGGCCGCGTCGATCTCCGGGGCCGCCCGCGCCACGGCCAGCGCACCCTGCACCACCGGCAGCACGTGGATCTCGGCGATCGCGATCGAGGCCCAGGTCCAGCCGTGCGCCAGCACCCAGCGCCGCTTCCGCGGCAGCGCGTAGAGCGCGCAGGCGACCGCGCCGACCAGGCACAGCGGCGAGAAATGGGCGCCGAGCGAGACCAGCTGCACGCCCACGGCCACCACGAACGGCCGCTTGCGCTCGACGCCCAGCAGGAAGACGAGCGGGCCGGCGAAGAGCACGAGCAGGCCCAGGGCATAGGGCACCGAGGCGACCCGCGAGTACGCCACGCTCCACGGGTGGATGGCGACGAGCAGGGCGAGGATCGCGCCAACCCGGGGGGATCCGAGCCGGGTGGGCAGCCACCACGCTGCCGCAATGGTCAACAACCCCGCCACCGCGTTGACCAGGCGTCCGGCGACGAACTCGGGCCCGATCCAGCCCATCACCGCGGCGATCAGCTGGGCGTAGAGGAGCGAGACGAAGGCCGCGTTCGCCTCCAGGGCGGCGCCCATCCCCATGTGCAGCCGCTGGCCGTAGCCGACCCAGTTGCCCTCGTCGCCGGACGGCGACGGCAGCCAGCCCAGCGCGGGTAGCCGCAGGGCGGCGCCCAGCGCGAGCACCAGCAGGCAACCGAAGATGGCGCGACGACCGCTCATGAAGAACGCGCATGCTAGCATCCCGCCTCCACGCCGGAGGCGCACCTGAGCGTTCCAAACCCGTCGGCTGAGACCGTCTCGGTCGTGGTCATGGCCTACAACGAAGCCGCCAGCCTGCCCGCGGTCGTGCGCGGGCTGAAGGCGGCGCTGCAGCAGTCGGGTCGTGGCCACGAGATCCTCGTGGTGGACGACGGCAGCGACGACGGCACCGCGGCGGCAACCCGGCTGCTCGAGCAGGAAGTGCCCGGCCTGCGGGTGCTCCGCCACGACGCCAATCGGGGCCTGGGCGGGGTCTATCGCACCGGCTTCACGGAAGCCCGCTGCGACTGGCTTTCCTTCTTCCCCGCCGATGGCCAGTTCCCGGCGACGAACCTGCCCCGGCTGCTCGCCCACGCGCCGGACGCCGACCTCGTGCTCGGCTACCTGGAGGCCACCGACTCGACGCTGGGTGCGGCCCTGGCGTGGATCGAGCGCGTGCTCTACCGCGCGCTGTTCGGGGCACTGCCCCGCTTCCAGGGCGTGTTCCTGGTGCGGGTGGCGCAGTTGCGCTCGCTGCCGCTCATCTCCGACGGCCGCGGCTGGGCGATCGTGATGGAGATGATCGTCCGCGCCCACCGCGCCGGCTGGCCGATCGAGAGCGTGCTGACGGAACTGAAGCCGCGCCAGCACGGCGCCTCGAAGGTCCGCAACCTGCGCTCGATCTGGGCCAACCTCCGCCAGTTGGCCCAGCTCCGCATCAAGCTGTAGCGGCCTCGCCTCAGCTCGACCGGCGGTTCTGCCGCTGCTTCTCGATCGCCTTGACGACCTTCGCGACCGCCGTGTCGACGTCCTGCTCGGTGTTGGCGCGGCCGAACGAGAAGCGCAGCGAGGACTCGACCCGGGCCGGCGGCAGGCCCATCGCCCGCAACACGTGCGAGGGCTCGACGGCGCCCGCCGCGCAGGCGGCGCCCGTCGACACCGCCACGCCGTCGAGGTCGAGCGCCATCAAAAGGCTCTCGGCGAACACGCCGTCGAACGACAGGTTGGAGGTGTTGGTCACGCGCGAGGCCTCGCCGTTGCGGCGCACCCCGGGCAGCGCCAGCAGCGCAACCTCCAGCCGGTCGCGCAGCGCACCGACCCGCTCCACGTCCTGCTCGCGGCGCTCGCGGGCCAGCCTCGCCGCGCAGCCGAAGCCGACGATGCCCGCCACGTTCTCCGTGCCCGCCCGGCGGTTGCGCTCCTGACCGCCACCGGCGAGCCAGGCGACGAGACGGGTGCCGCGGCGAATCCACAGTGCGCCCACGCCCTGGGGCCCGTGGATCTTGTGGGCCGAGAGCGCCAGCGTGTCGACGCCCAGTTCGGTCACGTCGATCGCCACCCGACCCGCCGCCTGCACGGCGTCGCAGTGGAGCAGCGCGCCGCGGGCCCTGGCCAGCCGCGCCGCCTCGGCGACGGGCTGGATCACCCCGGTCTCGTTGTTGACGAGCATCACCGCGACCAGCGCGACCCGCTCGTCGAGCTTGCGCTCGAGGTCCTCGAGGTCGAGCGCGCCGTCACCGCGGGCGCGCACCGTGTCGACCTCATAGCCCTCGCGTCCCAACGCCTTCGCCGCGTGCAGCACGGCGTGGTGCTCGATCGCGGAGAAGAGCAGCCGGCGGCGCGAGGGTTCGGCCGCGCGCAGCGCCCCGCGCAGGGCGAAGTTGTCGCTCTCCGTGCCGCCGGAGGTGAACACGATCTCCGAAGGCGTGCCGCCGACCAGCGCCGCGACGTCGCCGCGGGCGTCATCGATCGCCGCCCGCGCGCGCTGGCCGAAGCGGTGCAGGCTCGACGGGTTGCCGGCCGGCTCGGCGAGCGCCTCGACGATCGCCGCCCGCACCTGCGGGTCGAGCGGGGTCGTCGCGTTGTGGTCGAGGTAGATGCGGCCGGCGAGCATGGCAGACCCGAGGATAGCGCTCAGCGCGCCGTGCAGCCTGAGGCGGCGAGGGCACGGACCTGGGCTGCGATCGCCTCGCCGGCCAGTTGCTGGCCGACGGCGTTCCAGTGCGGGTCGCTCGCGAGATACGGCTCGCGGGCCGTGCCCACGGCCGGCGCCAGCCAGGCGCGCAGGTCGGCCACCGGGATGGCGAGCCGGCCGCTCACCTCGAGCAGCCGGCGCGCGACCCGGTCGCTCTCCCACCCGTCGCCCGCGAGCTCCCAGCGCTCGCGGGTGAGCGCGAACTCCGCGGCGTCCATTTCGAAGCGGGCCGGTGCATAGGCGATCGCGAACTGGCGTCCGTCGGCCCGCACGTCGCGGGCGAAGGCCGCCAGCACCGCCTCCGCGATCGCCCAGGCCTCTTCGGTGGCGGGCGTCGGCGGGCCGTAGAACGCGAGCCACTGCCGGGTCGGGCCGTGATCGGGCCACGGCCGCGCCAGGCCCCACGCCGCCAGCCGCCGGTGCAGCGCCGGCTGGCCGGCGGCGGTGCGGCGGCTCAGCCACTCGAGCGCGGCTGACCCGCGCCACGGTGGCGGCGGCGCGGGCGCCGGCCCGGGCCGCAACAAGCGCTCACCTTCCGGCTCCGGCACCGGCACGCCGCGCAGCGCGAGGCCGTCGCCCTCGAGCACGAAGAACGGCTTCTTGCGGCGGCGGGCGTTGTCGGACAGGTCGTTGCCGAAGAAGAGGTAGACGACGACCTCCGGCGCGAACGCGCGGCCCTGCTCGCGATAGCGCAGGTGCGACTGATCGCCGCCGTAACCCGCGACGCCAGCATTGAGCACCTCGGCGCCGGCGCAGCCCTCCGCGCGCAGCTTCGCCTCGGCGACCGCGCGCGCCGAGAGCGGCTCGTCCACCGTGTAGCCCTGGGCGAACGAGTCGCCGGCGAGCCACACCCGCGGCCCCGGCCCCGTGCGCTCGCGCGGGACCTCGGGGCCGCGCAGGCCGTCGCGGTTGATGGCGAGCAGGGTGTCGAAGTCGGGCTCGCGCAGCCATGCGCTCTCGCCGGCGGGCGGGACCCAGCCCAGCAGCGGGTGGTACGCGCTGAGGATGCCGACGGTGCGATCGGGCCGCGCCGCGGCAGCCAGGACCAGGCGGGCGGCCAGCTCGACGAACAGCAGCGCGCCCGCGGCGGAGAAGGCGAGCAGCAGCAGCTCGCCGCGCGGGAAGCGCCGCGGCGCCGGGGCCGCGGCGGGCGTCACGTCAGCCGCGGTGCGGCACCTGCTCGTCGGCGTGGTACGACGAGCGGACCAGCGGGCCCGACTCCACGTGCGCGTAGCCGAGCCCCAGCGCGAACTCCTTCAAGCGCTGGAACTCGTCGGGCGTCCAGTAGCGCACCAGCGGCAGGTGCTCGGGCGAAGGCCGCAGGTACTGGCCGACGGTGAGCACGTCGGTGCCGGCGTCGCGGATCTCGCGGATCGTCTGCAGCACCTCGTCCCACTCCTCGCCGAGGCCGACCATGATCCCGCTCTTGGTCAGCAGGCCGGCGGCCTTGCAGCGCGAGAGCAGCTCGAGCGAGCGCGAGAAGCGGGCCCCGGGCCGCACGCTGCGATAGAGCCGGGGCACGGTCTCCGTGTTGTGGTTGAGGATGTCGGGGCGGGCGTCGATCACGACCTGCAGCGCGTCCCACTTGCCCTTGAAGTCGGGGATCAGCACCTCGACGGCGCAGCCCGGCACCCGCTTGCGCACCTCGTGGATGCAGGCCGCGAAGACGTCGGCCCCGCCGTCGCGGCGGTCGTCGCGGTTGACCGAGGTGATCACCACGTGGCGCAGGCCCAGCCGCGACACCGCCTCGGCGACCCGCAGCGCCTCCAGCGGGTCAGGTGGCAGCGCCGGCAGGCCGGTCTTGACTGCGCAGAAGCCGCAGGCGCGGGTGCAGGTGTCGCCGAGGATCATGAACGTCGCGGTGCCCCGGGTCCAGCAGTCGCCCAGGTTCGGGCACTGCGCTTCTTCGCAGACCGTGTGCAGGGTCAGGCCGCGCATCAGCCCGCGGAGACGATCCACGCCCGCGCCGATCGGGGCGCGGGCGCGGATCCACTCGGGCCGCGGGGGCGCCGGGGTGAGGCTCATCGGGGACGCGAAGCGGGACTACTCGTCTTCGTCCTCTTCTTCGTCCTCGTCCTCGTCGTCATCCCAGTCGTCTTCGTCCTCGTCGTCGTCTTCTTCTTCGTCCTCGTCGTCGTCCCAGTCGTCTTCTTCTTCGTCCTCGTCTTCGTCGTCTTCGTCCTCTTCGTCTTCGTCCTCGTCGTCCTCGTCTTCGTCCTCGTCATCGTCCCAATCGTCGTCGTCGTCGGCCTCGTCGTCGTCATCCTCGTCGTCATCGTCGTCCCAGTCGTCGTCATCCTCGACGTCGTCCTCCTCGTCGTTGGCGACGAACAGGATCTCGTCCACGTCCTCGGGCCAGGACATCGCGTCAGCACTCACCAGGGCCTCCTACGGCGATTCGCACGGACTGAAGTCGCGGCGCGCGGCGGTCCCTTCACGTCCCCCGCGCGACCGTCCCTAGAGATTACGACAGGTCCGCCGCAGGTGACCACGGCGCTCCCCGATCCGGACACGGCGAAATGGGATTATCCTTCCCTCCCATAGGCAGAGGTCTGGATGATCGTCGAGTGCCCGTCCTGTCAGTCCCGATACCGCTTCGACGAGTCGAAGCTGGGCGGTCGCGTGCGCGTGAAGACTCGCTGCGCGAAGTGCGGGGGCTCGATCGAGATCGACAACCCCGGCGGCGCCACCTTGCCGCCCGAGCCCGAGCCCGAGCCTGGCGCCGACACGCGGCGGGCGTCGATCGCCAGGCCGAAGTCCGAGGCCACCGGTCACGACCTCGAGAAGATGGGCGTGCTGGAGCTGCCCCGCGACCGCCGCTTCTCGATCGCGATCATCCAGGGCCCGGCCACCGGTACGACCTACCAACTCCAGAAGGTGAAGACGACGGTCGGCCGCAGCGGCTGCGACATCAACCTCGACGACGCCGAGGCTTCGCGCCAGCACGCGGTGATCGAGGTCTTCGGCGACCACGCGGCGCTGCGCGACCTCGGCTCGACCAACGGCACCTTCGTCGACGGCGAGCGGATCACCACCCAGGTGCTCGAGAACCTGACCGAGTTCCGGATCGGCGCCCACGTGCTGATGTTCATCAGCACGGTCCTGGAGTAGCCGGGCGGCCTGACCTACCTATTCCCGCGGATCTTGAGCTGGCCGAGGAGGGCGTCCTCCAGGCCGGGGTAGTGCTGCCGGTAGTCGGCCTGGCTGCGGCGGATCACCTCGTGGGCCTCGTCGCGGCCGTACACGTGGGTGATCTCGACCGGCGCGTGGAGGCGGTCGGGCGCCTGCTTGTAGGTCAGGAAGTAGTGGCGCATGCGCTCCAGCAGCGCGGTCGGCATCTCCGCGACGTCGGTGTAGCCGCCGTACACCGCGTCGCCGTGCAGCACCGCCACGATCTTGTCGTCGGCCTCGCGGCCGTCGATCATGCGCAGGCCACCGATCGGGATCGCCCGCACCAGGATGTCGCCGTGCAGGATCGGCCGCTCGGTCAGCACGCACACGTCCATCGGGTCGCCGTCGCCCTCGATCCCCACCCGCCCGGTGCGCTCCGCGCAGAACTCGCCGACGCTCTCGGCGCACAGCGTCTGGGGGATGAAGCCGTACAGGCTCGGCACCACGTTGGAGTACTGCTGCGGGCGGTCCACCTTGAGGATGCCGGTGAACTTGTCCATCTCGTACTTGACCGTGTCCGAGTCGACGATCTCGATGTAGGCGACGAGCACCGCCGGCGCGTCCTCGCCGATCGGGACGCCGTGCCAGGGGTGGGCGCGGAACAGCCGCTCGCTCATCTCAGATCACCGTGCCGTCGGGCACGACGGCTCCCTTGGGAACGACGACGATGCCGTCCCGGATGTACCAGCCGGAGCCGTCCGCCTCGTCCCGCTTGTCCTCGTTGACGATCCGCACGTTGGCGCCGATGCGCGCGTTCTTGTCGATGATCGCGCCGCTGATCTGGCTGCCCTCGCCGATGCCCATCGCCGGCAGGCCGCGGCGGCGGGAGTGCTCGATCTCCTCCAGCGTCTCGTAGTGGTCGGCGCCCAGCACCAGGCTGTCGCGGATGTTGGCGCCGTGGCCGATCCGGCTGCGGATGCCGATCACCGAGCGCTCGATCTCCGCGCCGACCAGGATCGAGCCCTCCGCGATCAGCGACTGCGTCACCCGGCACGACTCGACCTTGGTCGCCGGCAGGAAGCGCGGGTGGGTGTAGACGGGCCGGTCCGCGTCGTAGAAGTCGAACGGCGGCACCGGCTGGCACAGCGCCAGGTTGGCGAGGTAGTAGGAGCGGATCGTGCCGACGTCCTCCCAGTAGCCGCGGTACGGGAACGCGTGCACGCGCAGCCGCGGCACCAGGTCGGGGATCACGTGGCGGCCGAAGTCGACCAGCGCCGGGTTCTCGACCGACTTCAGCAGCGCGTCGCGGGTGAACGCGTAGATCCCCATCGACGCCAGCCACGTGCGGCCGATGCCCGGCACCTCGGAGGCCAGCTCGTCGAGCCGCTCGGGGCCGGGCTTCTCCTCGAAGTGCACGATCCGGCCCTGGCGGTTGACCTTGAGGATGCCGTAGCCCGCGGTCTGCTCCGCGGTCACGGGCGTGACCGCAACCGTGACGTCGGCCACGTTGCGGCGGTGGGCCTCGACGAAGCGGGTCAGGTCCATCTGGTAGAGCTGGTCGCCCGACAGGATCAGCGCGTCGCGGTGGCGGTGGCTCTTCAGGTGGCGCAGCGAGCGGCGCACGGCATCGGCGGTGCCCTGGAACCAGTCGGGGCTGTCCTCGGTCTGCTCCGCGGCCAGGATCGAGCAAAAGCCGGACGAGAAGGTGTCGAACTTGTAGGTCCTCGACAGGTGCTTGTTGAGGCTCTCCGAGTTGTACTGGGTCAACACGAAGATGCGTCGCAGGCCGGAGTTCAGGCAGTTGCTGACCGGGATGTCGATCAGCCGGTACTTGCCGCCGATCGGGACCGCAGGCTTGCTGCGCTGGAGGGTGAGCGGGAACAGCCGGGTGCCGCGCCCGCCGCCGAGGATGACCGCGAGGACGTCCTGCATGGGCGGGATTGTCGCGCGGGCGCCGTGGCGAAGCCAACGCGGGCACGGCGCGCGGAGCGTGGTAGCCTGCGGGCTCTCCTGTGCCCGAGCTCGTCCCCTCCCTGCCCCGCCGCCTGATTGCCGGGGCGTGGCATGCCCCGGCAGGGGCCTTGTTCCTGCTGCGCCGCCCGCGGCTGTGGCCGCTCGCGGTGCTGCCCACGCTGCTGGCCGGCGGGCTGGTGCTGGCGGGGCTCGCCGCCGCCGCCTTCGCGGCGCCCACGGCCGAGGAGTGGTTGCTCCCGGGCCACCGCCAGTTCTCGATCGGGGTCGAGTTCGCGCTGCGCCTGTCGCTGTGGCTGGCGCTGCTGGCGGGCGGCGCGGTCAGCGGCGTGGCGCTTGCGCTGCTGGTGGCGGCACCGGTGCTCGACCGCCTGTCGCGCCAGGTCGAGCGGCTCGAGCGCGGCCAGGTCGTCGACCTCGGCCGCGGCCTGCGCTGGGAAGTGGCCGAGTCGATCAAGGGTGCGCTGCGTTTCGTGCTGGCGGCCCCGTTCGTGTTCCTGATCGGGCTGGTGCCGTTCGTGGGCGCGCCGCTGGCGCTGCTGTGGGCCGGCCACGCCGCGGCCTGGCAGCAGACGGAGAACGCGCTCGGCCGGCGCGGCATGGGCTACACGGACCGCCGCCTGTGGCACGGCCGATACCGGGCGGAGACGCTGGGCTTCGGCGTCGCCGCGGTGCTGCCGCTGCTGGTGCCGCTGCTCAACGTCGTGCTCGCCCCGTTCGTCGTGCCGGCGCTGACGATCGGCGGCACCCGCCTGGTGCTGGAGCTGGAAGAAGACGCCGCGGCGGAGCGAGCCCCGGTGGAACTCGCCCCGCCGCCGACCGCACCCGAGGCCGACTAGCCGCCCCGGCAGCAGCTCCGTCTACGTCGCCGACCCGTGGCGCTGGCGGCGCTGCTCGCGCTCGCCGCCGAGGGTCACCTTCAGCTCGACCGGCTTGCCGTCGCGCGAGACCGTGATCGCCACTTCGGTCCCCGGGTCGACCTCGCCCACCGCGTCGCGGAAGTCGTCGCCGTCCGCCACGGCCTTGCCGGCGAACTTGACGATCACGTCGCCGGCCTTGAGCCCGCCCTTCGACGCGGGCGAGTCGGCCTCGACCTCGGTCACGATCACGCCCTTCCCACCCTGGACCTTCAGGAACTGGGCGAACTGGCCGTCGACGTCCTGGTAGGAGATGCCCAGCTTGCGCGGCCCGCGCTCGAGGCCGTGGAAGAACATCGTCGGCCCGTCGCCCTGGTGCCAGCGCATCATCGGCGGCATCGGCGCGCGCGGAGCACGCGGCGCGCCGGGGGCCTCGGGCGCGTCGGGCGGCGCCGGCGGCGCCGGCACCCAGCTCGGGATCCGGGCCATCGAGCGTTCGACCTCGCGCCGGATCTCGTCGCCGAACGCGTGCTCGTCGATCGTCGCCTGCAGGCGCTGGCTGGTGCCGCCGCGCACGACCTCCAGCTCGACCTTGCGGCCGGGCGGCGTCTCCCGCACCAGCCGCAGCAGGCTGCCGGTGCTGCGCACGCTCTCGCCGCCGAAGCGCACGATCACGTCGTCCGTCTTCACCCCCGCCTTCGCCGCGGGCGAGTCCGCCTCGACCTGGGTCACCCGCGCGCCGGTCTCCGTGGGCAGCTTCAGCCGGGTCACGTCGTCGGCGCCGACCTCCTCGATCGAGACGCCGAGGTAGCCGCCGCCACCGAGCCGGATCACGAACCGCTCGTCCGCCATCGCGCGTGCCTTCTCGGCGTGCTCCATCGCCTGCTCGACGCGAACCCTGGCCTTCTCCGCCTGGACCTGGGCTTTTTCTGCCTGGAGTTGGGCCTTCTCGGCCTGCTTCTCCGCCTGCTTTTCGTCCGCCCGCGTCGCCGGAACCACCAGCAGCGCCAGCCCGACCGTCGCCGCGAGCCCCGCCCCACCCCACTTGCGTGCCATCGTTCCTCTACCTCCTGTTACCTATGCCCCTTGTGACGCGGCAGCGGAGCGCGCGGTCGGCCCGTGTCAAGATCGAACCCATGATCAACGTCTTGAAGCGGGCGGTCGCCGAGCGCGGATGAGCGGCCCCGCGCTCGCGTTCACGGCAGGGGTGGTGATGGTGCTCGCCTTCTCCGGCGTCTACCTCGTCGCGCGCAGGACCGGCAACGCGGGCCTCGTGGACGTCGCCTGGTCGGCGGGGTTCTCGGTCGTCGCTGCGCTGGCGGCGGCGCTGGGCTCGGGCTGGCCGGCGCGCCGCTTCCTGATCGCCGCCATGACCGCCGCCTGGAGCCTGCGCCTCGCGGGTTACCTGTACGTGCGCGTGACGAGCCACCCCGAGGACGGCCGCTACGTCGAGCTGAAGCGGCGCTGGGGCGCGCAGGTGAACCGCAAGATGTTCGAGTTCTTCCAGCTCCAGGCCCTGCTGGTGGTCGCGCTGTCGGCGCCACTGCTGGTCGCCGCCTCGAACCCGGCGCCGGGCCTGCACCCGTTGGAGTGGGCCGCCGCCGCGCTGTTCGCCCTGGCCCTCGGCGGCGAGGCGCTCGCCGACGCCCAGCTCGCCCGCGTCAAGGCCGCTGGCGGCGGCGCCGGCCGCGTCTGCGACGTCGGCCTGTGGCGGTACTCGCGCCACCCCAACTACTTCTTCGAGTGGCTCGTGTGGGTGAGCTACTTCGCGTTCGCGGCGGCCTCGCCGGGTGGACTCTGGACGCTCTACTGCCCTGCGCTGATGCTCTACTTCCTGTTCCGGGTCACCGGCATCCCGGCCACCGAGCAGCAGGCGCTGCGCACGAAGGGCGACGCCTACCGCGAGTACCAGCGCCGCACGAGCGCGTTCGTGCCCTGGTTCACCCGGCCATGAAGCTGATCGACGAGTTGCGCGCCGAACACGACCGGATCGAGCCGGTCGCCTCCAGCCTGCGCACTTATGCCCGCGAGTTGGCCGCCGGCACGGCCGGGCCCGCGGACGCGGCGGCTTACCTGCGCTTTTTCCGCCTCTACGCCGGCGCCTTCCATCACGGCCGCGAGGAGGACACGTTGTTCGTGGCCCTTCAGCGCGAGGCGGAACTGCCGGGCGACCGCGGACCGATCGCGACGCTGCTCGCCGACCACCACGCGATGGCGGAGCTGCTGGCCGCGATGGAAACCCACGCGGCCGCGGCAGCGATGGCGGCCTTCGCGGAGTGCGCGCTCCAGTACTCGGAGCAGTTGCTGCACCACATCGACGCCGAGAACTCGGTGCTGCTGCCGGAGAGCGAGGAGCGGCTGCGCCGCTGTGGGGCGGCCGAGCTGCCGACCCGCGCGCCGACGGACGAAGAAGAATCGGCGCGAGTCGAAGGCCTGCGCCTGCTCGCCGCCTGGCCGCCCGTGTTCGAGCCCGCGATCATGCGCGGCGACGGCTGCGTGTTCTGCGCCGCGTACGCGAACACCTGCCGCGGCGTCGAGCGCGAGTGGTGGAACGAGTGGGAGTGGGCCGAAGCCGAAGACCGCCTCGACGGCGGCTAGGCGACGCCCTCAGGCGGCGCCGCGACTCCCTGTGGGGGTGCGGGGGCGGAGGAGGCTACGCCTCCGACGTAGCCCCCGCGGAGCGCGGCGACGCCCTCAGGCGGCGCAGCGACTCCCTAATGCACGCGGTGCCGCCCCGGACCCGGCATGCGCTGTTCCAGGGCCTGGAACTCGAGCAGGCCGAGCAGCCGCCGGCAGCGCTCGCCCACGTCGTCGACGTCGATCAGCGACTGGCGCTCCACCGGCCCCATCGGCAGCGCCTGGGCCAGCGCGTTGACGAAGGTCGCATCGTCGACCTCGCCCTGCAGGACCAGCACGGAGGGGCCGTCCGGGGCGCGCCCGAGCGCCGCCAGCAGCCGCTTGCGCGCGTCGGCCACCTGCGGGCCCTCGTCGCCGACGTCCTCGAGCGGCAGGACGCTGGCCATCCGGTACGGGGCGCCCCCCTTGTGCTCCTCGACGATGCGGAAGCGAGAGATGCCGCGCAGCCGCAGGTCGTAGCGGCCGTCGGGACGGCGCTCGATCTCCTCGATCCGGCCCGCGCAGCCGACCGGGAAGACGTCCGGCTGGCCTTCGTAATCGGCCTCGAAGCCGGGCCGCAGGATCACCAGGCCGATCATGCGGTCGCCGTCGAGCGCGTCCGCGACCATCTGGCGGTAGCGGGGCTCGAACACGTGCAGCGGCAACGGCAGCCCCGGGAAGAGCGCCACGTCGGGCAGGGGGAAGAGCGGGAGCCGGGACGGCAGCAGCGTCATGGTGTCGCGGCGAGGGCGCGTGGCGCGCCCCCGCCTCTCGTGGGGGTCAGTGGTTGAAGGTGCCCGACTCCGTGCTGAACGAGTGGCCGCAGCCACAGGACGACTTGGCGTTCGGGTTCTTGATCGCGAAGCCGCCGCCCATCAGGTCTTCCTTGTAGTCGACCTGGGCGCCGTCGAGGTACTTGAGGCTCATCGGGTCGACGATCACCTTGATGCCGTTGATCTCCAGCACCTCGTCGCCCTCGCTGACCTCGTCGAGCACCATGCCGTACTGAAAGCCCGAGCAGCCGCCGCCCTGCACGTAGATGCGAAGCCCGCCCTGCGGCAGCGCTTCCTTTTCCTGCGCCAGGATGCCCTTCACCTTCTCCGCGGCAACCGCCGTCATCTCGATCATTCGAAAACTCTCCTGAATCGGCCGCAGGCCCCTGAACATGAATTCCGGGGTCGACAGCCGTTCTGACAGCGTAACCGAAGCCGGCGGCGACAGGAAGGCCCCGGCCGCTTCGCGCTACGATCCGCCCTTCGTGGAGCCTCAGGGAGGACACCGTGGACGCGATCGAGAGACTGGACCGCTCGGGGCTGCGGGGGCGCGGCGGGGCGTGGTTCCCGGCCGCCCGCAAGTGGCAGGCCGTGCGGGCCGAAGGCGGCCTCCCCGTCGTGGTGGCCAACGGCGCCGAGGGCGAGCCGGGGTCGATCAAGGACCGCTGGACGATGTTGCGCCGCGCGGACGCCGTGGTGGCGGGCCTGCGGGCGGCGGCGGCGGCGCTGGGCGCGGACGAGGCCCACGTCTACCTGAAGGGCGCGTTCGCCGCCCCGGCCGCGGCGCTGGAGCGGGCGCTGGCCGCGGCCCCGGGCCTGGCGGTGCACCTTCACCGGGGTGAGGACAGCTACGTGGCCGGCGAGGAGACCGCGCTCCTGGAGTCGATCGAGGGCCGCAAGGCGTGGCCGCGGCCCAAGCCGCCGCGACCGTATTCCGTCGGCCTCCACGGCCGGCCGACCCTGGTCCAGAACGTCGAGACGTTGTCGCGGGTGCCGGCGGCGCTGTCCGATCCCGAGGCCTACCGGGCGGGCGAGACGACGCTGGTGTCGATCTGGGGCCACGTGCGCCGCCCGGGCGTGCACGAGGTGAAGCTGGGCACGCCGCTGCGAGCGGTCATCGACGACTTCGCCGGCGGCGCGACCGACGGTATCGGCCTGCTCTTCCCCGGCGGCCCCTCCGCCCCACCGCTGTCCGCGGCCCAGGGGGAGCTGGCGCTCGACCCCGATGCGCTGCGCGCGGCGGGCTCCGGGCTCGGCACCGCCTCGCTGCTGGTCGTCGGCGCGTCGCACTGCCCGCTGGCCGTCGCGGTCTCGCTGGCCGCGTTCTTCGAGCGCGAGGCCTGCGGCCAGTGCCCGCCCTGCGTCGTCGGCACCGGCCGCCTCGCCGGCATCCTGCGCGATCTCGAGGCGGGGACGGCCCGCGCCCGCGACCTGCACTACCTGCGCGAGGCCGCCGGCTTCATGCAGCAGCACGGGTACTGCGCCCACGCCCGCACCGGCGCCACGGCCGCGCTGGGCCTGCTGGCCCGCTTCCCCGACGAGGTCGCGGCCCACGTCGGCGCGGGCCGCTGCCCGCACGGCGGCCACGAGTGCGACCCGTTCGCGCCCGCGTCCGCGGAGCAGGCCGCGATCGAGGCGGCGCTCGGGGCCGCATAGAATCCCCCCATGCGGGGATTCACGAGGGCGTGCCTTCGGATCGCTGTGGCCTGGCTGGTGGCGAGCGGGCTCGCGCCCGGGGTCGCCGCCCACGAGCCGCAGCCCGTCAAGCTGCTGCTGGTCCGCCACGGCTTCGCGCTCTCCAACGTGCAGCCGCGCCCCGCGGGCCTCAGCGACGAACAGCTCGACCACCTGACCGACGAGGGCCGCGCCCAGGCCGCGGCCGCGGCACGGGCGCTCGCGGTGGACAAGCCCGCGCTCGTGCTCTCGTCGCCCGCGATGCGGGCGCAGGAGACCGCGCGCGAGATCGCCGCCGCGCTCGGCGGGATCGAGGTCCGGGTCGAGCCCCGGCTGCGGCCGATGGAGCTGGGCAACGACGCCGCCGGCGCCCCGCTGGCGTGGGAGGCCCGGCAGGCGACCTGGCGTCAGGGGCTCGACCCGCGGCCCACGAGTGGCGAGTCGCTGGCGGACGTGGCCGCGCGGGTCCGCGCCACAGGCGACGAGATGGCCGCCCGCTTCGGCGGCCGCAGCGTCGTCCTGGTCGCCCACAGCGAGGTGGTCGGCCCGTTCGCCGCCACCGCGGGCGGCAAGACGATGCCCGTGGACCTGTTGCCGCGCATCCCCAACGGCTCGGTGTCGACGGTCGAGCTGGCGCTGGGCTCGGCGCCGCGCCTCGTCTCGCTCGCGGTGGTCCCGCCCCGGGAGCCCTGAGATGCCCGAGCTGCCCGACCTGCTCCACGTGCTCGCCCGGTTGCGAGAGCGGCTGGCCGGCCGGGCGGTGGAGGCCGAGCGCGTGCGCGACCCGGTCGTGCTGCGCTGCCTGGTCCGCGGCAACCTCTCGCTGCTGCTCGGCAACACGCTGCAGGCGATCGAGCGCCGCGGCCACTTCCTGATCTTCCGCTTCGCGGGCCTCGACCTCGCGGTCAACCCGATGCTCGCGGGCCGCTTCCGGCTGGCCACCCCGGGCGAGCCGGACGAGGCCGCACTCGGCTTCGCGATCGAATTCCGGCCGCGCGACGGCGACGCCCCGGTCGAGCTGCGCTACCTCGACGACAAGAGCATGGGCAAGGCGTACCTGGTCGCGGCGGGCGACTGGAGCGCGATCCCCGCCTTCCACGCGGGCGGGATCGACGTGCTGTCGAAGGAGTTCACCCGCGATCGATTCTTCAGCCTGCTGCGCCACCGCAAGGACCAGGTCCGGGTGTTCCTGCTCGACAAGAAGGCGCTCGACGCGATCGGCAACGCCTACGCCGACGAGATCCTGTTCGCGGCCGGCATCCACCCCAAGACCTTCTGCCGCAAGCTCGACCACGACGACAGCGTGCGCCTGCACGACGCAATCGTGCAGGTGATCACCGAGGCCGCGGCCGAGGTGGAGGCCCGCAACGCGCCGATCGAGGAGAAGGTCCGCGACTTCCTCAAGGTGCGGCGCAAGGAGACCTGCCCGCGCTGCCAGTCGAAGCTGCGGGTGGCCGGGGTCAAGGGCATGGACGCGTGGTACTGCCCACGCTGCCAGCCCGAGACCCGGCCCGGCCTGGTCGACTTCCGCAAGACCGGCAAGTAGCCGGCACTCAGCGGATCGCCAGGATCTTCTCCAGCAGCGCGGGGTCCTTCGGCAACTGGTCGACGTCGGGCAGCCGCCGGAGCAACTCGCGCCAGCGCGGCTCCGCGGCGAAGGCCTTGCGGAACAGCGGCACGGCGGGTTCGAGCGGGCCGTTGGTCGCCAGCGCCACCGCATGCCAGAACGCCATCTCGTGGTTGTCCGGCTGCAGCGCCTGGGCCGCCCCGTACTCGCGCTCGGCACACGCCCAGTCCTTGGCCGTCACGCAGCCGTCGCCCGCGTTCATGTGGTTGTAGGCGCGCGCGACCTGGACCAGCCGGCGCAGCTCGCGCACCGGGTCGGGGTGGTCCTCGACGCGGAGGTCGAACACGCGGTCGTTCCACGGCTGGCCCGAGGCCTTCGCCTTGACGATCAGGAGCGCTGCCGACTGCCGGCCGCGGATGTCGCCACCCTCGCGCTCGGCCGCCTCCAGCGCCTGCAGCATGCGCTCGGCGAGATCGCCGGTGGCGGCCTCGTACGCCTTCGCCATCGCCGGCCACACGCTCGCCTTCTCCATCATGTTGGCCTGCACGACGTAGCCGTCGCCGGCCTGGCCGCCGGCCGCGGGGATGCACTTGGCACCGGTGTGGGTCGCCACCCGGCCGGCTGCGTCGACCACGCCGACCTGGCGCACCTCGGCCCCGGGGTCCGCGGTCAGCAGCGCGCGCAGCGCGTCGGGCGCCGGTTTGCCCGCCCGCATCAGGGTCAGCGCCAGCGGGCCGTACGCGGGCTCGACGAACGACTGGGTGGCGACCGCGCCGACCCCGGGCTCGGCCCAGGTCACGATCGAGCCGACCGAGAACCAGTGGCTCTGGACGGCCACCCCGAGGTCGCCGGTGACCGGGTCCCGGGCCACGATCGAGTAGGTGTGGACCGGCCGCACGGAGGCCGGCGCAGGCGACAGGAACAGGGCCAGTGCGAGGGCGAGCATCGGGGGCTCCTTCGGGGGCGGCCCCGGCGGGCTTGCAGGAGCCTTCAGGAGCCTACACAATAGAGGAGGATGAGCAAAGAAGACCTGATCGAACTCCAGGGCGTCGTCGTCGAGGTCTTGGCCGGTGGCAACTACAAGGTCAAGGTCGGCGAGAACCACGAGGTCCTCGCCCGGCTGAACGGCAAGATGCGCCAGTACCGCATTCGCGTGATCGGCGGTGATCGCGTCACCGTGGGCGTCTCGCCCTACGACCTGAAGCGCGGCCTGATCACCTACCGCGCCAAGTAGGGCCGACATTCCCGACCCGGCCTGGCCCCGGGGTCTGCTGTTCGACCTCGACCACACCCTCTTCGACATGCACCGGGCGGAGCGGATGGCGCTGCGCGCCGTCTGGCAGGGCGCAGGCCTGCGCTTCGGCCCCCGGCTGCTGGCGGACTACCGCGCACTCAACGAGCAGTTGTGGGCCGCCTATCGCCGCGGCGAGACCACGACCGAGGCGCTGGCCGTCGAGCGCTTCCGACGCACGCTCCTCGCCCACGGCGGACCGCCCGCGCTGGCGCGCCGGCTCTCCAGCGCGTACCTGCGGGCGCTGTCCGGCCGCGGCGACCTGCTGCCCGGCTCGCGGCGGCTGCTGCGCGCCCTGCGCGGGCGCAAGCTGGCGGTGGTCACCAACGGCATCGATCGCGTCCAGCGCTCGCGGCTGCGCGCCTCGGGGCTCGACGCCCACTTCGCGGTGATCGTGACGTCGGAGCGCGCGGGCTACGCGAAGCCGGACCCGCGGCTGGTCCAGGACGCGCTGCGACGGCTGCGGATCGCGCCCGAAGACGCGCTGATGATCGGCGACGACCCGCGCTCGGACGGCGCCGCCGCCCACGGTGCCGGCGTGCGCTTCGCCTGGGTCGGGGCCCACCGGGCGAGCGACGCGAACGGCACACCGGTGCACTGGCGGGTGCGCGACCTGGGCGCTTTGCAGACCCGGCTGGCCCTGGCCGCCAGCCAGACGTGACGGGGGTGCGGGGGCGGAGGAGGGTTCGCCGTCCGACGGAGCCCCCGCGGAGCGCGGCGTCGCCCCAAGGCGGCGCCGCGACTCCAGAAACGAGGAGCACTGCATGGCCATCCTGAAGGTCGCCCGGATCGGGCATCCCGTCGTCCGCGAGACCGCGAGGCCGGTGCCCGCGGCGGAGATCCAGGGGGCTGCGTTCCAGCGCCTGGTCGACGACATGGTCGAGACCATGCACGAGTACGACGGCGTGGGCCTCGCCGCGCCGCAGATCCACGTCGGCTGGCGGCTGGCGGTGATCGAGATCCTGCCCACCGACGAGCGGGCCGAAGACGGCGTGCCGGTGACCGTGCTGGTCAACCCGAAACTGACCCCGCTCGGCAAGCGCCGCGCCCGCGGCATCGAGGGCTGCCTGTCGGTGCCCGGCTTCCGCGGCGTCGTGGCGCGCCACGAGCGGGTCAAGCTCGAGGCGCTCGACCGCCACGGCAAGCCGTGGAGCGTGGAGGCCCACGGCTTCTTCGCGCGCGTGATCCAGCACGAGTGCGACCACCTCGACGGCCGCGTCTACCTCGACCGCATGGAGGGCCTGCGCTCGCTGGCCTACCAGGAGGAGTTCGACCGCTTCGGCGCCCAGGAGGCGGTCGACGACGAGGAGTAGCGTCGGACGGGCGGCGCGCTAGAACTTCGCCGCCGCCGCCGTCGCCGCGGCGAGGCGCTGCAGGTAGTCCGCCAGCGGGATCTCGACCGCGCCCAGCGTCGCCAGGTGCGGGGTGACGTACTGGACCTCGAGCAGCTGGAAGCCGCGCTCGCGCAGCCGCTCGACCAGCGCCCACAGCGCCAGCTTCGAGGCGTCCGTGACGCGGTGGAACTTCGACTCCGCGAAGAACGCAGCGCCGATGTGGACGCCGTACAACCCGCCGACCAGCGCCTCCTGCTGCCAGACCTCGACCGAGTGGGCATGCCCGCGGGCGTGGAGCCCCGAGTAGACGCGGACGAACTCCGGCGTGATCCACATCGGGCGGTCCGCCGCGCAGCCGCGCATCACGTCGCCGAAAGCGCGGTCGTAGCTGACCTGGAACCCACCGCGGCGGCGGCTGCGGGCCAGCGAGCGCGACACGTGGAAGCCGTCGAGCGACAGCACCGCCCGCGGGTCGGGACAGTGCCAGGTGACCATCCGCCGCCGCGCGGAACCCATCGGGAACACGCCCTGCCGGTAGGCGTCCAGCACCAGCTCCGGGTCCAGCCCGCGCGAGATGCTGACCAGGTCGTCCATCGGTCCGGCCGAAGCCTACCGCGTCCGCCGTCTGCTACCCTCCCGCCCCGTGGAAGAAGTCCAGACCGCCGCCCCGCGCGTCACCCTCAGAAACGCCTTCGACCGCGCCTACGACGGCGCGATTGCCGCCGCCCGCACCTGTTACTCGCCGCGCGTGATCGCAGCCCACGAGGTGACGGAGGGCCAGCGCGCGTCGATCGGACCGCTCACCTTCGACGCCGGGCACCACACCGTCTACCAGCATGCCCACTTCGAGTTCGGGCTGGAGAACATCAGCCGCCAGTTCGTGTGGACGTTCCTCCACGCCCATCCCTTCTACAACTCCGAGCAGTCGAGCCAGCGTTTCGTGCGGCTCGACGAGATCCGCGCCTTCGTGCCCGCGGGCCTCTCCGCGGAGGCTCGTGGCGTGTACGACGCGGCGGTCGTGGACGCCTGGTCGGCCTACCGGGCGCTCACGGACCTGCTCAAGCGCGACACCGAGCGGATCGTCGGCGAGATCCGCTACCTGACCCCGCGCGCCTCGGACAAGCGCAAGAAGCGGGCGGCGCGCGAGGCCGAGAAGAAGGCGATCGAGACCGCACGCTACGTGATCCCGGTCGCGGCCTTCACGTCGATGGTGCACACGGTCTCGGGGCTGGTGCTGCACCGGCTGTGGCGGATGTGCCGCACGGGCGACGCCCCGACCGAGACGGTCGCGGTGGTGCAGGCGATGGTCGACCTCGCCCGCGAGCGCGACCCCGACTTCTTTGCGCGCGTCGGCGAGGGCCCGCTGCGCGACGAGGAGATCGCGGAGCTGCGGCTGCCCCGCTTCGAGGCGGACGGCGACGCCGCCGCGCGCGAGGCCGACGCCCGGCTCGGCGACCGCCTGTCGCTGCTGGTCGACTGGTCGGCGCGGGCCGAGGAGACGACCGCCGAGGCCGTGCGCGCGGTGCTGGGGGCGACGGCCGCGAGCCTGCCCGACGATCGCGCGCTGGAGCTGCTGCTCGACCCGGCCCGCAACCGCCACCGGCTCGACACGGTCAACGTGCAGACGCTGTCGCCGCTGTCGCGCGCGATGCACCACGCGACCTACACGTTCCTGAAGAAGCTGTCGCACACCGCCGACAGCCAGGACCAGCGCCATCGCATGGTGCCGGCCTCGCGTCCGCTGATGACGCTGACCGACACCCGCCGGCCCGACTTCGTGACCCCGCCGCTGATCGCCGCCAACCCTGAGGCACGGGCGCGGTATGAAGAGGCGATGGAACGCTCGTGGGCCGCCAAGAACCGGCTGCTGGAGCTGGGCGCGCCGCTGGAAGCCGCGCTCTACCTGCTGCCGAACGCCAAGGCGCTGCGCTTCCACGAATCGGGCAGCCTGCTCTACCTCGCCCACAAGTGGGTGATGCGGACCTGCTTCAACGCGCAGGAGGAAATCTGGCGCGCCTCGATGGAGGAGGTCGCGCAGGTGCGTGCGCTGCACCCGCGGCTGGCCCGCCACATGGGACCGCCGTGCGTGCTGCGGACGAAGCTGGTCACCCCCACCTGCACCGAGGGCGAGCACTTCTGCGGCGTGCCGGTGTGGACGAACTGGCCGCACGCGGAACGCCGCCTCTGAGCGGGGCCGGCCCCGTCCCCGCCCGTCGCCGCGGCGTGCTGCTGGTGACCGGGGCCTGGTACCCCGAGGCCGCGGGCGGCAGCCTGCAGGCACGGGCGCTGGCGCGGGCGTGCCGCGGCCAGCTGCCGCTCCACGTGCTCACCACCAGCCGTCGGCCCGAGTTGCCCGTGTTCGCCGAGGATGACGGGCTGTCGGTGCAGCGGGTGGCGCTCGAGCCCGGGTCGCGCACGTCGCTGGCCCGCGCCAGCCTGCGCCTGGGCGCCGCGCTCTGGCGGTTGCGGCACGAGGTTGCGGTCGTCCACCTCGTCGGCTACTCCCGCAAGGCCGTCCTGCTGACGGTGCTCGCTCGCGAACTGGGCCTGCGCGTGGTGCTGCGACTGAGCTCGGCCGGAGCCGACGACCCGGTGGCGTTGCGCGCGCGCGGCCGGGCCGCGGCCTGGGTCGCCCACGCGGCCGACGCCGTGGTCGCTCCCAGCCCGGCCCTTCAGGCGCTCGCGTTGCAGGCCGGCCTGGCGCCGGGGCGGGTACGGCGGATCGACAACGGCGTCGATCTCGAGCGCTTCCGCCCGGCCGACCCCGCCGAGCGGGCCGCCGCTCGCGCGCAGCTCGGCCTGCCTGCGGGTGGACCGCTCGCCGTCTGCGCGGGCCACTTCGCCGCCGACAAGGGCCAGCTCGCGCTGCTCGAGGCGTGGGCGCGGGGCGTGGGCCGAACGGGCGTGCTCGCCTTCGTCGGCGCCGAGGCCTCGACCAACCCGGAGGTCGACGCCGGCTACGCGGTCGCCGTCCGCGAGGCCGCCGCCCGGCTCGGCCTCGCGGACCGGGTCGCCTTCCTCGGCCACCGCGAGGAGGTCGCGGAGTGCTACCGCGCCGCCGACCTGTTCGCCTTCGCCTCGCGCCGCGAAGGCCAGCCCAACGCGCTGCTGGAGGCGATGGCCAGCGGTCTGCCGAGCGCCGTCGTGCGCCTGCCGGGCATCACCGACGACCTGCTCGCCGACGGCCACAGCGGGCTGCTCGCCGAGCCCGGCGACCTCGACGGGCTGGCGCAGGCGCTTTCCCGCCTGACCCACGACCCGGAGTTGCGCTCCCAGCTCGGCGCGGCGGCCCGCACCGCGGCCGGCGAGCGCTCGCTGGCGAAGAACGCCGCCGCCCACCTCGCGCTGTGGCGCGAGCTCGGGGCGGCGCTATCCTCCTCGCACATTGGAACCTGACCCCCGCGTCCGCGAGTGGCGCACCACGCGGGCGGAGCCCTTTCCGCTGCAGGGTCGCGACGTCCTGTGCCTGTCGTCGATCGACTGGGACTTCATCTGGCAGGGCCACCAGCACGTGATGTCGGCGCTGGCGGCCAACGGCAACCGCGTGTTGTTCGTCGAGAACACGGGCGTGCGGCGCCCGCGCTTCTCCGACCTGCCGCGCATCCGCCAACGGCTGGCCAACTGGTGGCGCGGCACCCGCGGCTTCCGCCAGGAGACCGACGGGCTGTTCATCTACTCGCCGGTGATGCTGCCGTTCCCCTACTCGCGGGTCGCGCGCTGGATCAACCGGACCGTGCTGCGGCGCTCGCTGCGGCGCTGGATGCGGGCCGCGGGTTTCGGCCGGCCGATCGTGTGGACGTTCCTGCCGACCCCGATCGTGCTCGACCTGATCACCGAGTTCGACCCGCTGCTGACCGTCTACTACTGCATCGACGATCTGGCCCAGAGTTCGCACGCCGCACGCCGCGTGCGCGACACGGAGCCGACGCTGTTCCACGCCGCCGACCTGGTGTTCGTCACCTCCGAGAAGCTGCGACTGCGCGCCGCCGAGCAGTCGGACCAGGTCCACGTCTTCCCCTTCGGCGTGGACCTGCCGCGCTTCGAGCGCGTGCGCGACGCGCCCGGTGGGGTGCCGCCCGAGATCGCGCGCCTGCCGCGGCCGGTGGCGGGCTACGTCGGCGGCCTGCACCGCTGGATCGACCAGCCGCTGTTGTGCGAGGTCGCTCGGCGGCTGCCGCAGGTCAGCTTCGCCCTGGTCGGCCCCGAGCAGACCGACGTCGCCGCCCTGCGCGCGCTGCCCAACGTCCACCTGCTGGGCCCGCGCGCCCACGAGGACCTGCCGGGCTGCCTGAAGGGCTTCGACCTGGGGCTGATCCCCTACTCGCGCGGCGAGTACACCGACAACGTCTATCCCACCAAGCTCAACGAGTACCTGGCGATGGGGTTGCCGGTCGTCGCCACCGACCTGCCCGAGGTGCGCCGCTTCGACGAGCGCCACGGCCGGCTGCTCTCGATCGCCTCCGGCCCCGACGCCTTCGCCGCCGCTGTCGAGGCCGCTGCCAGCCCCTCGGCCCGCGCCGAAACGGCGCGCCGGATCGAGGCCGCCCGCTCCAACGCGTGGGAGCGGCGGGTGCACGAGATGGCGGAGCTGGTGGCGGCCCGCGCGGCCCGCCGCGACGGGGTGCCACGGCTGTGGCGCGATCGGCTCGAGGGCATCTACCGCCGCGGCCGGCGCCGCATCGGCGTCGCCGCCATCGCCTTCACGGTCGGCTATCTCGGCCTGTTCGAGACCTCGCTCGCGTTCCGGCTGGCCAGCCCCCTGCGGCTCGAGCAGCGCCCGGTCGCGGCCGACGCCATTCTCGTCCTGGCCGGCGGCACGGGCGAAGGCGGTGACCCCGGTCGCCGCGCCGAGGACCGGGTGCTGCGCGCCGTCGAGTTGTACCAGCGCGGGCTGGCGCCGCGGATCGTGTTCTCCTCCCCGCTCGAGTCCGGTTTTCGAGAGACCGAGGTGATGCGCACGCTGGCGATGATGCGCGGCGTGCCGGCCGAGGCGATCCTGCTCGAGGACCGACCCCGCAACACCCGCGAGCACGCCGTCGTGCTCGGCGGCCTGGCCCGCGAGAAGGGCTGGAGGCGAGTGCTGCTGGTCAGCTCGCCGTACCACATGCAGCGAGCCGTCGGCTGCTTCACGCGCGCCGCACCCGACCTGCAGGTGGTGGCGACGCCGGTCCAGCGCAGCATGTTCTGGAGCGCCGGGCGGGGCCCCAGCGTGGAACAGCTCCAGGCCCTGGCCCAGGAAGCCGCGTCCTACGTCTACTACGCCGCCAAGGGCTACCTCTAGGCCTCAGCCTGCGGTGCGCCCGAGCAGCCGCTCGGGCCGGTCGCCGACGCGGTCGACGTAGAGGAACGCGGCGCCGGCGGGCAGCGTCAGCAGCCCGACCACGGGCCAGAACGCGGCGTCGCCCAGCGCCGCGTACAGCGGCAGCAGCAGCGGCGCGTGCACGGCCATGCCCAGGCTCCAGGTCGCGGTGTACACGCTGAGGTAGCGCCCGCGCGATGCCGGCGGCGCCCAGTCGGCGACCAGCGACGACATCTGCGGCATGGCCAGGATCTCGCCCAGCGTCCACAGCACGACCCCGGCGAGGAAACCGGTCCAGTGCAGCGACAACCCGTTGATCGCGAAGCCGAGCGCCGCCAGGAGCGCCCCCAGCGCGGCCACCCGCATGCGCCGGAAGCCGGAGACGGCCTCGGTGATCGGCACCTCGAACAGCGCGATCAGCAGCCCGTTGAAGCCGACCAACGCGCCGTAGACGACGCTCGCGTAGCCGGCCGCCATCGTCACCGTCAGCGGCAGGATCGTGAAGTCGGCGAAGAAGGTGATGCCGAACAGCACGGACGCCGACATCAGCAGCAGGTACAGCCCGTCGCTCCACGGCGAGGGACCGACCACGGCCTCGGCCCCGGGCGCCAGCGCCGGGCGCGTCTCCGGAACCTTCGCCAGCACGATCGCGGCGAAGGCGCAGGTCGTCAGCCCGTCGCCGACGAACAGCGCGCGCCAGCTCCAGTCGGCCACCAGGCCGCCGGTGGTCATGCCGATCGCGAAGCCGAGGTTGGTGGCCATGCGGAGGGCGGCGAAGCCGATCGCACGCTGGCTCGACGGCAGCAGGTCGGCGACGATCGCGGACGACGCCGGCCGATACAGGTCCGCCAGGAAACCGAAGCACAGCAGCAGCGGCAGGAAGACCGAGATGTCGGGCGCCATGCCGAGCAGGATCGCGGCCACGCCGCTGCCCGACAGGCTCAGCAGCAGGCTGCGGCGGCGGCCGAGGCGGTCGGTGAGCACGCCGCCGACCAGGATCGAGCACAGCGAGCCCGCGCCGTAGCCGGCGACCAGCAGCGCCACGGTGTGCTCGTCGAGGTGGAACTCGCGGCGCAGCACGAGGGTCAGGAACGGCACGATGAACGAGCCCGCGCGGTTGACGAAGGTGCCGACGATCAGCACCTGGACCGTGGGCGGCAGGCGGCGGATGAGGGCCAGCGGGCTCTGCAGCATGGGAGCCCCAGAGACTATCAGCGGACGGCCGCCGGCCTTGCGCCGGGGCCGCGGATGCTGTCATCTTGGGGTTCGATCAGAGGAGGGACGATGAAGCTGGTCCTGCTGCGCCACGGCGAGAGCACCTGGAACCTCGAGAACCGCTTCACGGGCTGGACGGACGTCGACCTGTCGCCGAAGGGCCTGGCGGAGGCGAAAGAATCCGGCCAGTTGATGAAGGCGGAGGGCCTGCAGTTCGACCTCGTCTACACCTCGGTTCTCAAGCGCGCGCTCCGCACCGCCTGGATCGCGCTCGACGAGATGGACCTGCTGTGGGTGCCGTGGGTGCGCGACTGGCGGCTCAACGAGCGTCACTACGGCTCGCTGCAGGGCCTCAACAAGGCGGAGACGGCAGCGAAGTTCGGCGAGGCCCAGGTCAAGATCTGGCGCCGCGCGTTCGCCACGCCTCCGCCGGCGCTCGACCCGGGCGACGAGCGCCACCCCGGGCGCGACGCACGTTACGCCGGGCTGACGCCGGCGCAACTGCCGCTGACGGAGTCGCTGAAGGACACGATCGCCCGCTTCCTGCCCTGCTGGCACGAACGGATCGCTCCCGAGATCCGGGCCGGCAAGCGGGTGCTGATCGCCGCCCACGGCAACTCGCTGCGGGCGCTGGTCAAGTTCCTCGACGGCATCTCGGACGACGACATCGTCG
>JAMPXO010000187.1 GCA_023701125.1 Vicinamibacteria bacterium
CGGGCGTCGACGTCGACGCCTTGGTTCGACCCCGGTCGCGGGGCTGACGGTGGCGGTTCGACACGACGCTCCGAGGGGCTCGGCGGCGGAGCGATCGCTCGACGGCGGCGCGCGACGGGCTCGTGTGACCGCGCGCGGTTCGACCCGGCGCTCCGTCCGCAAGTTGACGGAGCGATGGTTCGAAACGGACACGGCGACGAACCGCTGCGGTTGTCCCGTTCCCGGTTGTTTCGCACGTCCCGCGCCGGCGGTCAGTGTTCGGTTCCGCCGTCACGGGCCGTGCCCGGCTTTTCGTGGAACGCCGGTGGTCGCGCGCTTCCTCCTCGACTTGGGCCCCTCGCCCGCCTTCTTCTGCGAAGGCGGGGCGAGGGCCCCGACGAGGAGGAAGCGCGATGGCACAGGCTCACACGGTCCCGAACAGCAACCACGGAGCGGTTCATCGGCTCGATTGCTATCGGTTGGCGGTCGAGTTCCACCGGACGGTGGCGGACCTGGCTCCGCGCGGGAGCGGGCTCGGGGATCAGTTGCGGCGCGCGGCGGCGAGCATCGCGTTGAATCTCGCGGAGGGCCACGGTCGGCTGACGCGGGCTGAGCAGGCTCGGTTCACCTTGATCGCGCGGGGTTCCGCGATGGAGTGCATGGCAATCCTGGATCTGCTCGAGATGGAGATTGCCCTGGAGACTCTGGTGAAAGCCCGGCGGTCGTTGGTGCGCGTGATCCAGACGACGACCGGCCTGTGGCGCAAGCAGGCCGGCTGACGGTCGCCGTGCCTTCGGGGGCTAGCATCGCCCGTATGGACTCCTTCTCCTTCACGCCCGTCGCGTTCGTGCGCACCCCGTATGCCGCCACCGCGGAGGTGCCGAAGGGTTGCGGCGCCGCGCATGTTGCCGAGGGGGTGATCGAGGTGTTGTCCGAGCTGGAACCGGGGCTTGCCGACATCGAGGGGTTCTCGCACCTGTTCGTGATCTGGGTGTTCGACCGCTCGCCCGGGGTCGAGCTCTACGGCACCGCGCCCACCGACGACCGGCCGCACGGCGTGTTCGCCACGCGGTCGCCGAAGCGGCCGAATCCGATCGGGCTGACCGTCGTCGAGTTGTTGCGGCGCGAAGGGACGACGCTGCACGTGCGCGGTGTGGACATGCTCGACGGCACGCCCGTGCTCGACATCAAGCCGTACCTGACCAGCGTCGATCCGCAGAAACTGCGGCGGGGCTGGCTGGCGGAGGCCGAAGCGCGTCGCCAGGCCTGATTTTTCCGAATCCTGTGGCGAGAAGCCGCGCCGCGGCCGACCTTGGTGAGCGAGAGGGGGCGGATCATGAAACGCCTTGTCACCCTTGCCACCGCGTTCGCGATGGCTGCGATCCCCTTCGTCGTCCTGGCGCAGGAGCCGGCGCCGGTGAATCCCGTGGCACCCGATGCCGTCGCCTCCGCGATCGGCCAGGTGGTGTACCAGCGCTACTGCGGCGCTTGCCACGGCACCACGGGTCGCGGCGACGGACCGCTGGCGAAAGAGCTGCGCTCGAAGGTCATCGACCTCACCAAGCTGGCCGCGGGCAACGGGGGCAAGTTCCCGTTCTTCCAGGTCGTGCAGGTGATCGACGGCCGCCGCGCGTCTAAGGGCCACGGCAGCCCCGACATGCCGGTGTGGGGCGAGATCTTCCCGAAGACGCAGGGCTCGGAGTCGCCCAACCCCGAGACCGCGGTGGCGCGGATGACGCACTACATCTGGTCGATCCAGACGCCACCCGCGCCGGCCTCGTTCGAGCCGGCCCCGCGCACGCGGAACTGAGTCCGCGCGCCGAACGTCCCGGGTCTGTACCATCGGCGGCCGTGAGTCCTTCCGCGCCCCGCCGCCGTTCGCTTCTCGCCTGCCTGCTCGCCGCGGGGCTTGCCGGCGCGTGTTCTGCCCCGCCTCGCGAGGGACCACTGCGGATCGCCCTCCACGGCGACCCGGTCAGCCTCGACCCGCACAGCCAGAACGAGATCCTGTCGCAGGCGGTACTCGGCAACGTCTACGACACGCTGGTCGGCTTCGACCGCCACCTGAAGGTCCGGCCCGGGCTGGCCCGGCGCTGGGAGAACCCGGACGAGCTGACCTGGCGCTTCCACCTCGACCCGGCCGCGCGTTTCCACGACGGCCGCGCGGTGCAGTCCGCCGACGTCGTGGCCAGCCTCGAGCGGGCCCGGCAGCCGGGACGCGACGTGGCCAGCTTCCTGGTCGAGATCCAGGCCGTGCGCGGGCTCGACCCGCTGACCGTCGAGCTGGTGACTCGCCGCCCGTTCGCCGTGCTGCTCAACAAGCTGGCGTTCGCCCCGATCGTGCCGCGCGACGCGCCGGCGAAGATCACCCGCCCGCTCGGCTCGGGGCCGTACCGCTTCGGCAGCTTCGAGCCGGGCCGCCGGCTGCAGCTCGAGCTCGTCGCCGGCGACTGGCATCGGCCGCCCGCGACGCTGGCGATGGAGTTCGTGCCCGTGGCCGACGCCGGCGCGCGGGCCGACGCGCTGCTGCGCGGCGAGTTCGACGCGGTGATCGACCTGCCCGCGCTGCGCGTCCAGGAGATCGACAAGAGCGCCTGTTGTCGGGTCGCCGTCGTCGCCTCGGCCACCGTCGAGTACGTCCACCTCAACCCGGCCGTCGACCCGCGCTTCGCCGATTCGCGGCTGCGCGAGGCGATCGACCTGGCGCTCGACCGCGAAGGGCTGGTCGATGCCGTGACCGCGGGCCACGGCATCGTGGCGACGCAGGCGGTTTCGCCGGGCGTGTTCGGCTTCGACCCGGAGCTGCCGGCCGTGCGCCGTGACGTGGCCCGGGCCCGCGCGCTGCTGAAGGAGGCTGGCTACCCGGAGGGACTGGAGCTGACCCTCGAGTATCGCGAAGGGCGCGACGGGGCCGAGATCGCCCGCGCGCTGGGCGAGGCGGGGATCCGGGTCCGGCTCGCGCAGGCGCGCTGGAGCGAGCTGTACCCGCGGCTGGTCGCGCGCGAGGTCGGCTTCTATTACGGCGGGGTGGTGGCGTCCACCGCCGACGCCTCCGACGTGCTCGACAGCTTCCTGCACTCGTTCGACCCGGCCTCCGGCTACGGCGCGACCAACCTCGGCAACTACGACAACCCCGAGCTGGACCGGCTGGTCGAGCAGGCCAGCACGGTGCGCGAGCTGTCCGCCCGCCGCGGGCTGCTGCAGGCCGCGCTGCGGCTGGCCACCGCCGACCGCTTCGTGCTGCCGCTGATCGTGCCGGCCGATCTCTACGGCCTGCGCCGCGACCTGCACTGGGAGCCGTCGCTCGCCCTCACCATCCCCGGCCGCGAGATGCGGCGCGGAGCCCCGGCCGCGCGCTAAACTCGGCAGCCGACGACAACGGAGGTCCTCTTCATGAAGCGAGACGCTTTCGGCGCGCGCAGCGCGCTCACCACCGCAGCGGGCGAGGTCACGGTCTACCGCCTGGCGGCACTCGAGAAGGCCGGCGTGGCCCCCAGCCTGGCCCGGCTGCCCTACTCGATCCGCGTGCTGCTCGAGGCCGTGCTGCGCAACGTCGACGGCGAGCTGGTCAGCGAGGACGACGTGCGTCGGCTCTCGGCCTGGAACGCGCCCGCGCCCGCGGACGTCGAGCTGCCCTACATGCCCGCCCGCGTGATCCTGCAGGACTTCACGGGCGTGCCGGCGGTGGTCGACCTGGCGTCGATGCGCGGGGCCGTCAAGCGGCTCGGCGGCGATCCGGCGCGGATCAACCCGCTGGTGCCGGTCGACCTGGTGATCGACCACTCGGTGCAGGTCGACGAGTTCGCGAGCCGCGAGGCGCTCGACCACAACGTCAAGATCGAGTTCCTTCGCAACGGCGAGCGCTACGAGTTCCTGCGCTGGGGCGCCAAGGCCTTCCGCAACTTCCGGGTGGTGCCGCCGGCGATGGGCATCGTCCACCAGGTCAACCTGGAGTTCCTGGCCAAGGGCGTGCTGACCAGGCAGGAAGACGGCCAGACGCTGGCCTTCCCCGACACCCTGGTCGGCACCGACTCCCACACCACGATGATCAACGGCCTCGGCGTGCTGGGCTGGGGCGTGGGCGGGATCGAGGCCGAGGCGGTGATGCTCGGCCAGCCGCTGTACATGGTCACCCCGCAGGTCGTCGGCATGAAGCTGCACGGCCGCGTGCGCGAGGGCGTCACCGCCACCGACCTGGTGCTGACCGTGACCCAGATGCTGCGCAAGAAAGGCGTCGTCGAGAAGTTCGTCGAGTTCTACGGCCCCGGCCTCGACGGCATGTCGCTGGCCGACCGCGCGACGATCGCCAACATGGCGCCCGAGTACGGCGCCACCTGCGGCTTCTTCCCGGTCGACGACGAGACGCTGCGCTACCTGCGCCGCACCGGCCGCACGCCGGCCGAGGTCGAGCTGGTGGAGCGCTACACCAAGGAGCAGGGGTTGTTCCGCACGGCGAGCTCGCCCGACCCCGTGTTCTCGGACACGCTGGAGCTGGACCTGTCGACGGTCGAGCCGTGCCTCGCGGGCCCGAAGCGGCCGCAGGACCGGGTCGCGCTCTCCGCGATGAAGGACTCGTTCCGCAAGGCGCTCGTGGCGCCGGTCAAGGAGCGCGGCTTCGGCCTCGCCGAGGGCGACCTCGGCCGCAGCGCGAACGCCTCCTTCCGCGGCGAGAACACGCTCAAGCACGGCGCGGTGGTGATCGCGGCGATCACCTCCTGCACCAACACCTCGAACCCGTCGGTGCTGCTCGGCGCCGGCCTGGTCGCCAGGAAGGCCGCCGCGAAGGGCCTCAAGGTGCCGGGCTACGTGAAGACGTCGCTGGCCCCGGGCTCGCGCGTCGTCACCGCGTATCTCGAGAAGTCCGGGCTGCTGCCGGAGCTGGAGAAGCTCGGCTTCCACGTCGTCGGCTACGGCTGCACGACCTGCATCGGCAACTCGGGCCCGCTGCCCGCGCCGGTCAGCCAGGCCGTCAACGACGGCAAGCTGGTGGTCTCGGCGGTGCTCTCGGGCAACCGCAACTTCGAGGGCCGGGTCAACCCCGACGTCAAGGCCAACTACCTGGCCTCGCCGCCGCTGGTCGTCGCCTACGCGCTGGCCGGCACCACCGACATCGACCTGGTCAAGGACCCGATCGGCATCGGCAGCGACGGCAAGCCGGTGATGCTCGCGGACATCTGGCCGACGCAGGCGGAGATCGCCACGGCCGAAGCGGCGATCACGGGCGAGATGTTCGCCCAGACCTACGGCAATGTGTTCGACGGCAACCCGACCTGGAACGCGGTCAAGGTGCCGGAGGGCGACCTGTTCACGTTCCGCGAGGCGTCGACCTACATCCAGGACCCGCCGTTCTTCGGCGGCCTGACGCTGGAGCCGCCGCCGGTCTCGGACATCGACGGCGCTCACGTGCTGGCGGTGCTCGGCGACTCGGTCACCACCGACCACATCTCGCCGGCGGGCGACATCGCGCTGAAGAGCCCGGCGGGCGAGTTCCTGAAGTCCCGCGGCGTCGAGAAGGTCGACTTCAACTCGTACGGCTCGCGCCGCGGCAACGACCGGGTGATGGTGCGCGGCACGTTCGCCAACATCCGGCTGAAGAACCTGATGGTGCCGGGCGTCGAAGGCGGCGTCACGATCCACGTGCCGAGCGGCGAACAGCTCCCGATCTACGATGCGGCCGAGCGCTACAAGGCGGCGGGCACGCCGCTCGTGATCCTGGCCGGCAAGGAGTACGGCTCGGGCAGCTCGCGCGACTGGGCGGCCAAGGGCACGCTGCTGCTGGGCGTGCGGGCCGTGATCGCGGAGAGCTTCGAGCGCATCCACCGCTCCAACCTGGTCGGCATGGGCATCCTGCCGCTGGTCTTCCAGAACGGCCAGAACGCCGAGGCGCTGGGTCTCACCGGCCGCGAGAAGCTGTCGCTGCGCGGCTTCACGGGCGGGATCAAGCCGCGCCAGGACGTCGTGGTCGAAGTCGTCAAGGCGGACGGCTCGAAGTCGACCTTCACGGCCACGCTGCGCCTCGATACCGCCGTCGAGATCGGCTACTGGCGCAATGGCGGGATCCTGCACACGGTGCTGCGCAAGATGCTCAAGGGTTGAAAGACTCACCTCGCATTCCGGGGGCGGCGGTGAAACAATTCCGCCGCTCTCTCCACAGGAGGCCAACAAGGCCGTGTCGAAACTGAAGCTGGTCCCGCTCGCCGGGGGCGACCCCCGCGAGCTGGAAGCAGACGTGGTTCTCGGCCGCGACGCCGGCTGCGACGTGGTCGTCAACGACGCGTCCGTGTCCCGCCGCCACGCCCGCCTCGAGCGGCGCGCCGGCGGCTGGGCGGTGGTCGACCAGGGCAGCGCGAACGGCACGTTCCTCGGCGCCCAGCGCGTGAGCGACTCGCGGCTCGAGAACGGGCAGGAGCTGCGCTTCGGCAACGTCGGGTTCCGCGTCGAGCTGGCCGACGACCTGATCACCGGTGCGACGGTCGTGCTGTCGGCCTTCGACCCGTCGCCAGCGGGGGCCGGGAGGACGGCTCCGCCGCCCCCCCCGCGGCCGGCCGCGCCGCCGCCGCCGCCGCCGCCGCCCCGGGCCGCAGGTCCCGTTCCGCCCCCGCCGCCGCGC
>JAMPXO010000188.1 GCA_023701125.1 Vicinamibacteria bacterium
GCCGCGACCGGCCGCAGTTCGCTGCTGCCGCGCTGCGGGCTCCACAGGGTGAGGGCGAGGAACGGCACGTCGTCGATCGAGTGCAGCTCGACCGCGGGCGGGTATGCGCCCTGGGGCAGGAAGGAGCCCAGCACCGACAGCCGCTCGAAGACCTTGACCAGGCTCGGCTCGTTGTGTTCGCCGACGTGGAAGCGCACGGTGACGAGGGCGTAGCCGGGGCCGGCCGTCGAGTAGACGTGCTCGACGCCAGGCAAGCCCCACATCGCGCGCTCCACGGGCGCCATCACCCGGTTGGCCACCTCGTCCGGCTCTGCGCCGGGCCAGGCGACGGCGACGTCCACCATCGGCACCCGGATCTGCGGCTCCTCCTCGCGCGGCGTGCTGAGCAGGGCCAGCAGGCCGACCACGAGCGCGGAGGCCGCGAGCAACGGCGTCAGCCGGCTGTTCGCGAAGGCGTGGGCCAGCCGGCCCGCGAAGCCGAGCGAGCTGCTCACTGCGCGCCGCCCGCGACGACGATGCGGTCGCCGTCGGCGAGGCCCTCCGGGCTGACGATCACGCGCTCGCCGGCCGTCAGGCCCGCGCGCACTTCGACGGCGTCACCGACCCCGCCGCCGCGCGCCACCCAGCGCAGCCGCGCCACGTCGCCGTCGGCCACGAACGCGCCGACCAGGCCGCCGCGCTCGAACAGCGCCGTCGCGGGCACGGTCAGCCGGGCGCTCTCGTCGGCGCCGATCGCGATCGGCAGCTCGATTCGCACGAAGGCGCCCGAGCGCAACTCGCTGCCGCTGTCGAGGTCGGCCCTGATCTCCACCCGGTGGGTGACCGGGTCGGCGGCGGGCGCGATCGACGCGATGCGGGCTGTCGCCGCATCGCTGCGGCCGTCGACCCGCAGCGGCAGGCGATCGCCGACCTTCAGCGCCGCAACCGCCTGCGCCGGCACCGAGGCCACGACCTCGAGCGTGCCGCGGCCCTCGATCACGATCACGGGTTGGCCGGGGCCGACCACGTCGCCGAGCCGCGCCGGGCGCTCCGCGACGACGCCCGCGAACGGCGCGCGCAGCACGGCATAGGCCAACGCGTCGCGCGCGGCCGAGACCGCGGCCGCCGCAGCCGCGGCCCGGCTCTGCGCCATCTCCCGCTCGCGCGGCGTGGCCGCACCGCTGGCCGCCAGCGTCTCGAAGCGGACGCGGTCCGACTCGGCGGCGCTGGCGCCCGCCTCGGCGGCCTGGACCGCGGAGCGCAGCGCCTCGGAGTCGAGGCGGGCCACCACGGCCCCGGCCTCGACGCCCTGGCCCTCGCGCAGCGGCAGCTCGAGGACGGAGGCCTGGATGCGCGAGGACAGCACGGCCCGCTGTCGGGCCTGGACGGTGCCCGGCACGGTGGCCGCGCCGGCGCCGGCCGTGCCGACCGCGACGACGTTCACGCTGCGGGCCGGGCGGGACGCGGACGACGCGTCCTTCGCGGGGGCCGGGCCCTTCCCCCCGCAGGCGGCGGCCAGCAGGGCCGCGGCGACGAGTGCGATCTCTCGGGTCTTCATCTCTCTACAGCTCCCCCGCGGCGTGACGCAGCGCCGCCCGGGCCACGGCGGCGTCGGCCGCCGCGGCGATCTCTCCCAGCTCGGCGGAGAAGGCCGCCACCTCGGTCTCCAGCTCGTCGGTCACGGTCGCGAGGCCGGCGGAACGCCGCTCGCGCACGACGCGGAGCGCCTCTTTCATCTCCAACGCCCCGCCGCTGGCGGCTTCCCATCGGCGGTGTGCGGCCTCGACCTGGGCGTGCGCCTGGCGCACGTCCAGCTCGACCTGGGCGCGGGCGTCGCGCTCCATGGCCTGCGCCGCCTGTTCGTCGGCCCGGGCGGCCGCGATCCGCTTGTCGCGACCGCCGTCCCAGACCCAGCGCAAGCCAGCGCCGGCCATGAACGACCGCCCGCTGCCGCCGTCGCGGCGGTCGTCGCGCAGCGCGAGCGAGACGCCGAGCTCGGGCCGGGTCGAGGACGACTCGGCCTTCGCCACCCCGGCCGCGGCCAGGCCTCGCTCCCGGGCCGCCACGATCTCCGGGCGTTCCGCGGCGCGCACGATCAACTCGTCGACGGGAAGGGCGATCGGCTCCGGCACCGGCGGCTCGTCGACGGCGACGAGCGTCGCGCTCGGCGAGCCGATGGCTCGCGCCAGGGCGGCCGCGGCCACCAGCGCCTCGCCTTCGCGCGCGGCCAGGTCGGCCTCGCGCTCGCGGCGTCGGGCCCGCGTCCGCAAACGGTCCGAGCGCAGCGCGTCGCCCTGCGCTTCACGCTTCTCCATGTCGGCCTCGCGGGCCCGGGCGGCCGTGAGCGCACGGCTCGCGACCTCGACCGCCCGCCGTGCCAGCGAGGCGCGCCAGTAGGCCGCGGTCACCTGCAGCCGCACGCCGCGGGCCTGGGCCTCGCTGCCCGCGCGCGCCGCGCGGGCGGCAGCTCGGCCCGCCTCGGCCACCGCGCCCAGCCGGCCCCAGACGTCGATCGGGGCCTCGATCGCGACCGTCGTCGCCAGGTGCCAGGTGGCCTCGGGAGCGTTGAGCCGCGCGGGCTCGAAGTCCTGCTGCGTGACGAGGCCGGCGTCGAGGCGCTGGGCGAACAGCATCGAGGGCCAGTCGCTGTAGCCGATCCGCGACTCGGCGACCAGCCGCGGCCAGCGCGAGCGGCCCCCGGCGTCCGCGCGAGCCTCAGCCGCTTCGGCAGTCCAGCGCGAGGCCGCCAGCGCCGGCGCCTCGGCGGCCGCGCGCTCGAGCGCGGCCTGCAGGGTGATCGGCTCGGGCTCGCCGGCGAGCGCCGGGAGCGCGAGACCGAGAGCCAGGGTGAGGACGAGAGCTCGATCAACCACGCGCCACCTCCCCGCCCTGGGACGCTCGCCGCGACAGCTTGCGCCGGATCGGCTCCTCGCTCCGGGCCTCGTGAGCCAGCCCCTCGCAGACCGCGCCGCAGATGCGCGCGATGTAGGGGTCGGCGATCCGGTAGTAGACCCGCTGCCCCTCCTTGCGCCCGGCCACCAGCCCCGCGTGGGCCAGGGCGGCGAGCTGCTGGGAGACGTTCGGCTGCCGCTTCCCGCACATCTCGGCCAGTTCCCCCACCGTGCGCTCGCGCTCCATCAGCGCCGAGAGCAGGCGCAGCCGCACGGGGTCGGCGAGCGCCTTGAAGCGCTCGGCCACGCGCGGGATCAACTCGGGGTGCAACATTCCGCTCCTCCTGTCCATGCGAATATACGCATGTATGCATCCGCGTGTCAAGCGGCTCGCCGTCGGCTCCGTCCGCGGGCCGAGCACCCCGTACTACACTCCGCCGGTGGAAGAGAGCTTCGACTATCCCCTGCTGGTGCGCGAGGCGCTGCGCGGCGTGGTCGCCCGGGTGCTGACTCGCGTCGAGCGCGAGGGGTTGCCCGGCGCACATCATCTCTATCTGAGCTTCGACACGCAGGCGCCCGGGGTGGTGATCCCGCCCGGCCTGCGCCACCGCTACCCGGAGGAGATGACGATCATCCTCCAGCACCAGTTCTGGGGCCTGCGCGTCGACGCCGAGGTGTTCGAAGTCACCCTGCGCTTCGGCGGCCATCCCGAGAAGCTGCGGGTGCCGCTCGCGGCGCTGACCGCGTTCGCGGACCCGTCGGTGCCTTTCGGCTTCCGGCTCGACGCCCAGGCCGAAGAAGCCGACGAGGCCGAGGCCGAGAGCGCCGCCGAGGCCGACGCGACGCCGGTCGAAGCGGCGGTGGAGTCCTCGGCCACGGCGAAGGTGGTCGACCTCGGGGCGTTTCGCCGGGACCGGCGGGACTGACCACGGGAGCAAAGGCGCGCGGCGAGAGCGCGCGGGACGGCTAGTGCTCGAAGCGCATCTCGTCGAAGCGGACCTCGCCGTCGATCCGGGCCTGCCACTTGAGCCGCTCGGACACGAGGTACATCTCGTCGCTCGAGTACAGCGGCAGGTACACCGCCTCGTCCGAGGCGATCCGCAGCGCGCGCTGCAGCAGCGCCAGCCGCCGCCGCGGATCGAACACGCCCAGGTTCTGCCCGACGATGCGGTCGATCTCGGGGTGCGAGAACCCGTAGTAGTTGCCGGCGCCCAGGCCGCGCCCCATGTCGCGGGTGTGCAGCAGGTAGGAGAGCAACTCGGCCGCGTCGGCCGACGTGCAGCCCCAGCCCTCGATGTAGGTCTGGAAGCGGCCCGCCTCGATCTCGGCGGTGATCTCGTCCTCCGCCACCTCGAACCGGCGCAGCTTGACGCCCGCCTTCTCCCACTGCCGAGCCAGCTCGTCCTCGACCCGGCTGCTGGAACGCGCCACGGCGTGGACGCTGATCTCGATCCCCTCGTGGCCGGCCGCCTTCACCATCGCGGCTGCCGTCGCGGGGTCGACAGGCGTGGCGGGCAAGGTCGGGTCGAAGCCGAACACCTCGGGCACCACCAGTTGCGTCGCGCCGCGGCCGTGCCCGCGGAGCGCCTGCTCGACCAGCGCGCGCTGATCCGTCGCCCGTACCAGCGCGCGCCGCAGCCGGACGTCGGCCAGCGGGTTGCGGCTGCCCGCAATCGTGGGCCGGGTGTTGAAGCCGAGATAGAAGACGTACAACCCCGGCGACGAGGCCAGGCGCTGGCCGGGGATGCTGCGCTTCTCGAGCGCGTCGAACACGCTCTGCCGCAGGGAGAGGGTGAGATCCGGCTGGCTCGCCTCGATCCGCTCCAGCAGCCCCTCGCCAGGGAACAACTCGACCTCGATGCGGGCGATCGGCGGCGCCTCGCGGGCGTGCTCGCTGGCCACCAGGTGGATCGCCTTGCTGCGCTCCCAGCGCTCGACCTTGTAGCTGCCCGTGCCCAGCGGCTGTTCGCCGACCTTGTCGCCGACGCGCCGGACGTGAGCCTCGCTGACGATCGGCACGAAGGCCAGGTCGTTGAGGATCGCCACGGGGCTGTCGGTCCGCACGTCGACGGTGTAGTCGTCCACCACCTCGACCGCGCGGATGTGACGCGCGAAGGCCGCCACCGGCGTGTCCGGCAGGGCGAGCACGCGCTCGATGCTGAAGCGCACGTCCGAGGCGCGCAGCGGGCTGCCGTCGTGGAAGCGCGCACGGCGATCGAGGAAGAAGCGCCAGGTGCGCTCGTCCGGGTTGATCCAGCGCTCGGCCAGCCCGCCGACGAGCCGCAACGAGCGGTCGAAGCGGACCAGCGCCTCGAACACGTTGCCGACGATCATCAGGTTGATCGTGTCGATCGGGATGTGGGGGTCGAGGGTCTGGACGTCGGACCCGAGCAGCACCCTCAGCGTGGCCGGGGGCGCGTCCTTGCGGGTCGCCGTGCACCCGGGCAGGCCGAGGGCCAGGGCCAGCGCCGCCGCGATCGAACGCTTGCTCACGATGCGCGGAGAGTACGTGGCGAAACCGCCGCGGTCAACGGGTTGGGCGGCCCGCGTCGGGACGCGGCGCGCGACCCACGCGGCGGACCGCCCGCAGCAGTTCACCGACGCTCCAGGCCTGGGCGATCGCGCCGCGCGGGGCGTGGGGCGCATCGCCGTCGAAGCTCTCGCTGACCTGGCCGAGGCCGGCCTCGTCGACGTGGTCGGCGAAGCCGGCCAGCCACTCGTGCACGTCGCGCTTTCCCGCTTCACCCAGCAGCCGCAGCCGGGCCTCGGCCCACACTCCAACGAGCCAGGGCCACACCGTGCCCTGGTGGCAGGCCCGGCCGCGCTGATCCGGGTCGCCCTCGCAGCGGCCGTGGTAGCCCGGCGCGGCGGGCGCCAGCGTGCGCAGTCCGCGCGGCGTCAGCAGCGCGGACTCCACGGCCGCGAGCACGGACAGCGCCCGCTCCCGCGGCAGCACGCCGTGCGGCAATCCGATCGCGAAGAGCTGGTTGGGGCGCAGGCTCATGTCCACGCTACCGTCGGCGGTGACGACGTCGGCCAGGTACCCGTGCGGCTCGGACCAGAACACGCGTTGCACGCTTTCCCGGCACCGCGCTGCGGCCTGGCCGAGGGCCGCGGCCCGGCGGTCGTCGCCGCGTCCACGCGCGGCCTCGGCGGCGGCCAGCAGCGCGTTGAGCCACAGTGCCTGGACCTCGATCGCGCAGCCGTGGCGCGGCGTCACCGGGATGCCGCCCACCCGCGCGTCCATCCAGGTCAGCGCCGGCTCACCGGCCTCGACCAGGCCGTCCGCGCGGACGCGAATGCCGTGGTGCGTGCCGCCGAGGTAGGCGTCGATCACCTGGTCCACCGCCGCCTCGAGGCGGCGGTCACGCTCAGCCAGCGGCTCGGCCTCGTGCAGGCGCTGCACCGTCAGCACGAACCAAAGCGAGGTGTCGACGGATCCGTCGGTCGGCAGCAGCCCCGCCTGGAGCGGGGTTGCCAACTCGTGCAGCACGCGCCGCGCCTCGGCGGCACGGCCCGTGGCCAGGCACAACCCCGGCAACGCGATCGCCGCGCGGCCGCTATCGGGTTCCGGTGCCGGGCGAAGCCCGTCTCCGGTCCCATGGGGGCTACGTCGCAAACGGAGCTCCTCCGCCCCCAAACCCCCGTCGGGTTCCGGTGCCGGGCGAAGCCCATCTCCGGTCCCATGGGGGCTACGTCGCA
>JAMPXO010000189.1 GCA_023701125.1 Vicinamibacteria bacterium
AGGTCGCCGGCCAGGGCACCCAGCTTGCGGCTGCCGTTCAGGTGCCGGGACAGCGCCTCGAGCACCGCGGTCTTGCCGGCGCCGGGCGAGCCCATCAGGTTGACGGTCAGCACGCCGCGCTCGCGGAAGTGGGCGCGATTGTGGGCGGCCTGCCGGTCGTTGGCCGCGAGCACCCGCTCCTGGACCTCGACCGGCACGATCTTGGAGTCGCCGCAGCCGCACGTATCGCACATCACGCCACCTCCAGCTCGAGCTTCGACAGCACGATCTCGTCGCCCTGGGCGAGCCGCACGGCGCCGCCGCAGCGATCGCAGCGCAGTGGCCCGCCCGGCGCCAGCGTCGCGGCGCAGGCCCGGCACTCCCAGCGCGCGCCGACCGTCTCCACCTTCAGCTCGGCCTGCGCGCACACGGTGTCCTGGCGGAACAGGTCGTAGGCCGTCTTCAGCAGCGAGACCTCGACCCCCGACAACTCGCCCACCTGCACGCACACCACGTGCACGGCGCGGGCCCGGTGGCGCTGCACCTGCTCCTCGACCTGGTTCACCAGCGCCTGCACGATCGAGTACTCATGCATGGGGGAACTTCGGCGGCCGCTTCTCGAAGAAGGCCGTGATGCCCTCGGCGACGAGGTCGCCGTCGGCGGCGCGGGCCAGTTCCTCCAGCTCACGATCGAGGTGGACGTCGAGCCGGTCGACGCCGTCCGCCGCGTGCAGCAGCATCTTGGTCACCGCATAGGAGCGGGTCGGTCCGGCCGCCAGTTGCGCGGCGATCCGACGCACCTCGGCGTCCCAGTCGGCGTCCGCGATCACCTCGCTGACCAGGCCGATCTCCTTCGCCTTCGCCGCGTCGAGCCGCGGGTTGAGGAACGCGAGGTCGAACGCGCGGCGCAGGCCGACCAGCCGCGGCAGGAAGAAGGTCGAGCTCTCGGCGCCGGTCAGCGCGGTCTTGCCGTAGGCCCACTCGAAGCGCGAGCGCGCGGAGGCGAGCACGATGTCGCAGGCCATGGCCAGGCCGAAGCCGCCCGCGGCCGCGACGCCGTCGACCGCGGCCACGACCGGCTTGGGCGCGCGCTTGAGCTCCGAGATCGTGGCGTGCAGATACTCGAGGATCTGCTTGAAGCGCTCGCCGTGGCCGGCCGCGATCTCGCGCGTCTTCGGCTGCAGGTAGCCGAGGTCCGCAGCTTCGCCGCCGGCGCGGATGTACTTGAGGTCGGCGCCGCTGCAGAAGACCCCGTTCACGCCCTGCAGCACCACGCAGCGGACAGCCGTGTCGCGGCACAGCTCGAGCCCGGCCTTGCGCAGGTCTCGAGCCGTCTCGACGTCGAGCGAGTTGAGCCGCTGCGGGCGGTCGATCGTCAGCCAGCCGACCCCGTCCTGCGTGCGCTCGACGCGGATGTGGCTCATCAGCAGATCCTCGGCAGCGGCTCGCCCTCGATCTCGACCAGCAGCCGGCGGCCGAAGCCGGTGTCGAGCACGACCTGGCCGCGGCGCTCGGCCGTGCAGGTGCCGACGATCGCCGCGTCGCGCCCCTGCGGGTGTGCGCGCAGCGCCTGCAACACGGCCTGGGCCGCGCCGGGCCGGACGCCGATCAGCGCCTTGCCCTCGTTGGCGATCACCAGCGGGTCGATGCCGAGCAGCTCGGACGCCGCGCGCACCGCCGGGTGGACGGGCACCGCGGTCTCGTCGAGCAGCACGCCGACGCCGCTCTTCTGCGCCATCTCGTGCAGCGCGGAGGACAGCCCGCCGCGGGTCGGATCCTTCAGCGTGACCAGGCCGTCGCCACCCGCGGCCAGCGCGGCGCGGATCAGGCCGTTGATCGGCGCCACGTCCGAGCGCAGGTCGCCGGCCAGGTCGAGCTTGTGGCGCGCCGCCATCACCGCGCAGCCGTGGTCGCCGATGGTGCCGGTGACGATCAGCCGGTCGCCGGGCTGCAGGCCGCAGTCGCGCACCACGCGGGTGGCGATGCCGACGCCCGTGGTGTTGAGCGCGATGCCGTCGAGCTGGCCCTTGCCCATCACCTTGGTGTCGCCGGTGACGACGGTGGTGCCCGCCTCGACGCAGGCCGCGACCATCGAGGCGTGGATGCGGTCGAGGTCGGCGCGCGAGTAGCCCTCCTCGACGACCACGGCGCAGGTCAGGCCCAGCGGCTCGGTCGCGCCCATCATCGCCAGGTCGTTGACGGTGCCGGACACGGCGAGGCGGCCGATGTCGCCACCCGGGAAGAACGCGGGCATCACGACGTGGGAGTCGGTGGTCAGGACCAGGAAGCGGCCGTCGCCCAGCGGCAGCGCAGCGCCGTCGTCCATCGCGTCGAGGCCGATGGCGCCGGCCGGGGCCGCGGGGAAACCGTCGGCGAACACCTCGCCGATCAACTGCCGCATCGCGCGGCCCCCCGCGCCGTGCTTCATCGACACGCGTTCGCCGAGCAGGTCGAGTCGGAGGTTCATGGCTGCACCTCGGCGCGCGGTGCATCTGCGAGGTCGGGGACGCCGCCGTACAGGTGCCAGATCTTGCAGGTGCCCTCGGACGAGACCATGCAGGCGCCGACCGGCGTGTCCGGCACGCACTCCTTGCCGAACAGCTTGCACTGCTTCGGGTTGGCGATGCCGGCCATGATGTCCCCGCAGATGCAGTCCTGGACCAGCGCGGGCGGCGCGTACTGCCACAGCGGGCGCAGGTCGATGTCGAAGCGGCGGCGGGCGTCGACGTGGGCCCACTCGTCGCGCAGCCGCAGGTTGCCGTTGGGCACGTGGGCGATCCCGCGCCAGCGCCCGCCCGCGGGCCGGAACACCTTGAAGAGCTGCTCCTGCGCGTTGCGGTTGCCCTCGCGGGTGACGCAGCGCGGGAACATGTTGACGACCTCGGGCTTGCCGTCGCGCACCAGCTCGACCAGCTTGAGCAGCGCGGCCAGGATGTCGAGCGGCTCGAAGCCCGCGACCACCACCGGCAGCTTGTGTCGCTCCACGAACGCCTCGAACACGCCCCAGCCCGTGATCGTGGCGGCGTGGCCCGCCGCGAGGAACCCCTCGACCCGCGAGCCCGGCATCTCCGCGACGATCTCCATCACCGGCGGGATGTACTTGTGCGCGGAGAGCACGAAGAAGTTGTCCGGCACGCCGGCGAGCAGCGCCGCCGCCGTCGCCACCGCCGTGGTCTCGAAGCCGGTGGCGAAGAACACCACGGGATCGCGGGTCGCCCGTGCCAGCTCCACGGCCTGGCTGACGCTGTAGACGACCTCGACCTTCGCACCCTCGGCCTGGACGTCGCCGAGCGAGAGCACGGTGCCTGGCACCTTGACCATGTCGCCGTAGGTCGCGATCGTCACGCCCTGGCGCGCCAGCGCGACGCCCTCGTCGACCTCGGGGGTGTCGGTGATGCAGACCGGGCAACCGGGGCCCATGATCACGTCGAGCGAGCGCGGGAACGAAGCACGCAGCCCGTAGCGGGCGATCGCCTGCTCGTGGCTGCCACACACGTGCATCAGGCTGACCGTGCGACCCATCGCGTCGGCGGCGGCGGTCAGCGCGAGCCCCAGCTCGCGGGCCCGCGCGGGGTCCCGGAACTTCAGCTCGCGAGCCCCATCGGGTTCCGACGCCGGGCGGAGCCCGCCGCCGGTCCCATGGGGGCTCCGTCGCAAACGAAGCTCCTCCGCCCCCAAACCCCCGCCGGTCGCTTCAGGCATCGGGTCCCTGCTCGGGCGTGGCCGCGAGCTCGCTGCGGACGTCGGCCGCCATCAGGTCGCCTTCGCCGTGCAGCAGCGACTCGTACAGGTCGAGCGTGCCCTGGATGTCCTCCTCCGGGATACGTCGGATCGCGAAGCCCACGTGGTTCAGCACGTAGTCGCCCGGCTGCACCGGCTCGTCCACCAGCTCGAGGCGCACCGCGCGACGCACGCCCCAGAAGTCGACCGTGGCGACGACGCCGTCGATCGACACGATCCGGCCGGGCACTCCCAGGCACATGTTCGGAACCCTTTCGTCTGACTCTCTAGAGCGATTTCCGTGCCACCGCATCGGCCACGACCGCCTGGCCGAGCGCCAGCCCGCCATCCCCAGGCGGCACCTCGCGGTGCATCCACACCTCGAATCCGGGCGTCAGCGCCCGCTGCACACCCTCCGCCAGCAGCGGGTTCTGGAAGCAGCCCCCGGTCAGCACGATCGGCATCCGCCCGTGGCGGCGCGCCGCCAACCGGACCACCTCTTCCGCCGCCGCCACCAGCGTGCGGTGGAAGCGGGCGGAGACCGTGGCCGCGCCGCGGCCGTCGAGCAGGTCGGCGACCGCGGCCCGCGTCGTCAGCCGCAGGTCGATCTCCCACGGTTTGCCCGGGGGGTTTGGGGGCGGAGCCGTAAGGTGAAACGCGTAGCGGCCGCGTTCCGTGGCGTCGGCGGCCACGTTCCACAGTAGCGCGACCTCGCCTTCGTAGGCCGAACGCGGGCGGGCCAGGCCCAGCGCGCCGAAGGCGTCGAAGTAGCGGCCGACGCCGCGGGCCTGTGGCGTGTTGAGGCGCTGGCCGAGCATCTGCCGCACCACGTGCAGGTCGCTGCGCGGCACGGCGTCGAACAGCTTCAGCGCCTCGTAGGGCGGCGAGCCGTCGAAGGCGTCCTCGACCAGGGCCAGCGCCAGCCGCCACACCTCGCGCACCGCGCGGTCGCCACCCACCAGCGACAGCGGGCGGAAGCTGGCGATGCGCTCGAAGCTCTCGGCCGTCGCGATCAGGAACTCGCCGCCCCAGGCGGTGCCGTCGGCGCCGAGGCCCGCGCCATCCCAGGCCAAGCCCAGCACCGGGCCCGCCAGGCCGTGCTCCGCCATCAGCGACACGACGTGGGCGTGGTGGTGCTGGACGGCGACCTTCGTCGGCTCCGGCCGCGCCAGCGCGTAGCGGGTGGAGGCGTAATCGGGGTGGAGGTCGTGGGCGATCACCTCGGGCTGCACGCGCAGGAAGCGCAGCCCACGCTCGATCGCGGCCTCGTAGGCGTCCAGCGTGGCGACGTTCTCGAGGTCACCCACGTGGGGCCCGAGGTGGGCCTCGGCACCGGCGCCGACGCAGAAGGTGTTCTTGAGCAGCGCGCCGCAGGCGAGCACGGGTTGCGCGAACGGCCGCGCCAGGCGCAGCGCGCCAGGCACGTGGCCGCGGGCCCGGCGCAGCAGCGCCGGCGCGCCGCCGATGACGCGCGCGACCGAGTCGTCGCACGGCGCCTCGATCTCGCGGTCGTGGACGAGGAACAGGTCGGCCAGGCCGCGCAGGCGAAGGCGGGCTTCGTCGTCACGCCAGGCGAGCGGCTCCTCGGCCAGGTTGGCGGACGTCATCACCAGCGGCCGTCCCGCTTCCGCGAGCAACAGGTGATGCAGCGGCGTGTACGCGAGCAGCAGGCCGACGAGCGGGTTGCCGGGCGCCACGCTTGCGGCCAGCGTGCTGCCCGCGAGGCGCGAGACCAGCACCACGGGTCGCGCCGGCGAGTGCAACAACGCGCGCTCTTCCTCCCGCAGTTCCGCGTGGGCCGCGGCCTCGGCGAGATCGCGGACCATCACCGCGAACGGCTTGGCCTCGCGCTGCTTGCGCTCGCGCAGGCGACCGACCGCGAGTCCGAAGCTCGCGTCGCAGGCGAGATGGAAACCGCCCAGGCCCTTGATGGCGACGATGCCGCCCGCGCGCAGCGCCCGCGCCGCCGCCAGCAGCGCGGCGTCACCCGTGCCGAGCACGACGCCGCGGGCATCGAGCAACTGCAGCCGCGGCCCGCAGGCCGGGCAGGCGATCGGCTGGGCGTGGAAGCGGCGGTCGCCCGCGTCCTCGAACTCGGCGCGACAGTCCGGGCACATCGTGAACCCGGCCATCGTCGTCGCCGAGCGGTCCCAGGGCACGTCGCGGGCGATCGTGAAGCGCGGACCACAGGCGGTGCAGTTGGTGAACGGATAGCGGTAGCGGCGCGCGGCCGGGTCCGCGATCTCGGCCAGGCAGTCGTCGCAGGTCGCGAGGTCGGGGGGGATCGACACCGAACGCGCCGCGGTCGAAGCGGAGGCCTCGATCGTGAACTTCGCGGGCGCGGCCGCGGCGCCGAGATCCTCGACCTGCACGTCGCGCACGTGGGCGCCCGCGGGCGCCTCGGTTCGCAGCCGCGCGGCGAAGGCCTGGAGCGCCGCCGGCGCGGCGAATGCCTCGATGGTGACGCCCTCGGCATGGTTCCAGACTCGGCCGACGACCCCGCAGGCGCGGGCCAGGCGGTGGACGAAGGGCCGGAAGCCCACGCCCTGGACGACGCCGCGGACCGTCAACCGCACGCCAGGAAGTTCCATGGCCCTCGACGGTCCAAGCCCCGTGCCAGGGCTGCAGCTCACCGGTCAGGCCCTGGCAGGGTTCCGGACGCAAGCGCTGCTCCCCACCCCGGCCGGCGGCGCAGCGATTGCGGGGCGGTGTGGTCCGTCACGGGGGCACCCGGACCGCGGTGGTAACATCCGCGCCCTTCATGGACACGCCTTCGACCCGTCTCGACGCCAAGCTCCTCTACCGCCGCCTCGACGCCACCGTCCTCCGCCGCAAGGCTCTCGGCTACTACGACGGCTCAGCCA
>JAMPXO010000190.1 GCA_023701125.1 Vicinamibacteria bacterium
CCGCGGTGACGGCCCGGATGCGGTCGCGGTAGGTCTTCCAGAAGCCGGCCGGCCGCTTCGTGAACTCGTCGCCCGCGAACACGCCCATCGTGCGCGCCTTCGACTCGAAGTTGCTGGGGAAGGTGGCGATCAGGTTCTGCTGGATCGCCGTCAGCTCGTCGGCGGTCACGCCCTGCTCGCGCAGCTTGCGGATCTCGTCGAACACCAGCGAGGTGGCGTAGGCGACCGATGGGCTCTTGCTCTGGAACGCGGCCCGGAAGCGGCCGGGGTAGTGGACGCCGAACGAGATCGCGGAGCCCGCCGAGTAGGCGAGGCCCTCGTTCGAGCGCACCGTGCGCGTGATCCGCGAGGTGAAGCCCGAGCCGCCGAGGATCTCGTTCATCACCTCCAGCGCGTAGACGTCGGGGTCGTCGCGCATCACGCCCGGCAACCCGATCACGACCCGGCCCTGGTTGACGTCCTTCTGGATGCGATACAGGCCCGGCGCCGCCGTCCGGAGCTCGCGCGGGATCGGAGCCAGTTCCGGCTTCGCGGTGGGCCACTTCGCGAACGCCGCCTCCAGCTTCGCGAGCATCGCCTTGCGGTCGAACGAGCCCGACACCGCGGCCACCATGTGGGCCGGATGCACGTAGCGGCGGTGGAACGCCGCCAGCGCCTCGCGGGTCAGACCCTTGAGCGAGGCCTCGGTCGTGAAGCGGGTCGCGGGGTGGCCCTCGCCGAAGAGCAGCGCGCCCCACTCCGCGGCCTCGATGTCGGCCGAGTCGTCGTTGCGCTTCTTCATCTCCTGCAGCATCTGCTCGCGGGCCAGCGTCAGCCGGTCCTGCTGGAAGCGTGGCTCGCGCAGGATCGACACGAACAGCGCCAGCGACTCGTCCAGGTTGTCGGCCAGCGCGCTCAGGTTGGCGCTGGCGCCCGTGTCGGAGGCGCCGACCGCGACCTGGGCGGCGAGGAAGTCGAGCCGCTCGTCGAGCGCCTCGGCCGACAGCGCGCCGGCGCCGCCGCGCCGCATCTGCGAGGCGACCAGGCCGGCCAGCCCTTCCTGGCCCACGGGCACCAGCCAGCCGCCCCAGCGCATCTGCAGCGAGACCTGCACCAGCGGCAGCGTCTTGTCTTCGGCGATGTAGACGACCATGCCGTTCTTCAGCACCACGCGGTGCCCGGCGGGCTCCGGCGGCGTGTACGTCAGCGGCGGGAAGGTGAGCGCGTCCGGGTGCTTGGGCAGCGCGGGGGCCTGGGCGAGCGCGGGCAGTGCGAGGGCGGCGACGAGGACGGCGTGCGTGATGCGCATGGCTACTTCTTCTCCCCCTCGATCGCCTGGATCCGCGCCTCGATCTTGCCGATCAGGTACAGGAGCCCCGGCTTCATCTCCGGCGGCACCTGGTCCTTCATCGCCTGCATCCGGCCGAGCCCCTCGCGCAGCTTGGCCGCGTCGGTCTCGGCCTCCACCCGCGCCAGGCTCTGCTGGACCATCGCCTTGGCCTGCGGCGGCAGCGCGGCGAGGGCCGGATCTTCGGCGGCGGCGCCTTCCTTGCGCAGGAACACGGCGACCGTGCGCCGCTCCGGCACCAGGTACTCGCGGGCGACGCGCTGGATGTCCTCGGCGCTCACCTGGTCCCACGCGTCGGCCGAGGAGTTGATGTAGCGCCAGTCGCCGAGGCCTTCGTAGACGAGCAACTGGATGGCGATGAAGAACGGCGACGACAGCCGGCGGTAGGCGCCGGCCTTGGCCTGGTTCTTCACCTTCTGCAGCTCCTCGGCCGGCATCGGCTGCTCCTTGAGCCGGGCGATCTCCTCGTCGAGCGCCTTCTCCACGGCCGCCGGTTCCTGGCCGTCCTTGACCACGGCTTCGATCTCGACGACGCCCGCGTGCTTCTTGAAGTCGGAGCTGGCGCCGGCCTCGTTGGCCACCTTGCGGCCCTCGACCAATCCCTTGTAGAGCCGGCCCGTGCGGCCGGACAGCACGTCGGTCAGCAGGTCGAGGGCCGCCGCGTCGCGGTGCACGAACGGCACGCCGTGGTACAGCAGGCGCACCGTCGGCGAGGTCTCGGCCGAGGCGGAATAGCGCTTCTCGCCGAGCTGTTTCGGCTCCAGTGTGACCACCGGTGGCGGCGTCGTCGCGCCCTTCTGCAGGCGGCCGAAGTAGCGGGTGAGCAACGCCTTGGCCTCGGCCACGTCGAAGTCGCCGACCATCACGCCGGTCAGGTTGTTGGGCGCGTAGTACGTCGCGAAGTAGTCCTTGGCCTGGGCCAGCGTGTACTCCGGGATGTCGGACGCCCAGCCCACCACCGGCCACTTGTAGGGATGCGCCTCCCAGAACACCGAGTTGAGCGCTTCTTCGTACTTGCCGAGCGGGGTCGACTCGGTGCGCAGCCGGCGCTCCTCGAACACGACGTCGCGCTCGGAGTAGAACTCGCGAAACACCGGCTCGGCCAGGCGGTCGGACTCGAGCCACGCCCACAGCTCCAGCTTGTTCTTCGGCACCCGCACGAAGTAGATCGTCCAGTCCTCGCTGGTCGAGGCGTTGAGGCCCTCGCCGCCGTGCTTCGTGTAGCGCTCGTCCATCGGGTCCTTCAGGATCAGCGCCCGTTGCTCCTGGACCAGCGCGTCGAAGCGCGCCTCCAGCTCGCGGTAGCGCGGCGAGCGGCTCTCGGGCGCCGTCAGGTCGGCGATCAGGCCGCGGCGCAGCCGCTCGCGCATCGCCTCGCGCTCGGCGCGCATCTCGGCCTGGACCTGCTCCTGCTCCTCGATCAGCGCCAGGTCGCGCGTGATGTCCTTCGTGCCGAGCGTGCGCGTGCCCTTGAACATCATGTGCTCGAAGAAGTGCGAGAGGCCGGTGATGCCGGGCCGCTCGTTGACGGAGCCGACCCGCGCCACCCAGCCGGCGGCCACGGTCGGCGCGTCGGCGCGCGGGAACAGCAGCCACTTCATGCCGTTGTCGAGCGTGTACTCGAGGACGGCGATCTCGGGCTTGTCGGCCGCGCCGATCGGCACGGAGGCGAGGAGCAGGAGGGTGGCTATGGCGACGGATCGAACGCGCATGCGCGGTCCCTTTCGACGGTGGGGCAGGGAGGGGCCGGTTCAGGCCCCGGTGGTCCAGTGCAGCAACTGCTTGGCCACGACGTACAGCAGCACGCCGAGGAACGGCATGAAGGTGACACCGTGGCCGCGAGTCTCGTTCACCTCCGGGATCAGGTCGGAGGCGGCCACGTAGAGGGTGACGCCGGTCGACAGCGGCAGCGCCCACACCACGGCGCCGGGCAGCACGTTGAGGCCGAGCGCGCCCAGCAGCGTCGCGGCCGCCAGCACGCCGGCCGCGCCCAGCGCCCAGCGCGGGCCCTTGCCCGAGGCGAGCGCGATCGAGGCCACGGTGAAGCCTTCGGGGATCTTGTGCAGCGCCACCGCGCAGAAGATGACGAGCCCCAGCGGCACCGAGACGAGCAGGCCCGAGGCGATCGAGACGCCGTCGAAGAAGGTGTGGATCGACAGCCCCACCAGCGCCGACAGGCTGGCGGCCGGGTCCAGCATCACGTCCTGGTGGGTCTCCTCGCCGTAGTGGAAGTGCGGCGCCAGCATGTGCTCGAAGAAGTGCACGATGAAGTAGCCGACCAGCACCAGCACGGGAGCGTGAGGCGTCAGCTCGAGCGACTCCGGCAACATCTCGACGATCGCGGCGGCCAGCATGAAGCCGGCGCCGAGGCCGATGAAGTGCTTGAGGACGAGCTCGTTCCAGTGCTTGCGCCAGACGACCACCAGGCCGCCGAACAGGTTGGCCGCGGCGGCGGCGCCGCCCAGCAGCAGGCTCCATTCGAAGGCGGAAAGCACAGGCATCACGCGGGCGGGACACGCTACCACGAACCGGCGTTCACGGCCGGGGGCGCGGGAACATCTCCGCGAACAGCCGCAGCCCGTCCGCGCGCGGACGCCAGCCGATCTCGGGCGAGAGGAACACGAGCGTCGGCTCCGAGAGCAGCGGCACCATGAGTTGCTGCTCCATCGCCTGCCCCATCAGCTCCCGCAGCCGGGCCAGCCGCCGCGCCGGGTCGAGCTCGCGCCGCGCGGCGACGATGCTCTCGTCGAGGCCGGGCACCGGCCTTCGGTCGGCAGAGAAGTTGAAGGCGCCCAGGTCGTGGGCTTCGTCCCGCGAGTGGAGCACGTTGTCGAACAGGTCCTGGGCGTCGCCCGTGCGACAGGAGTAGCGAAGCAGGTACAGCGACGAGCGGCCCTCGCGCAACGTGGCGAAGAACGCGTCTTCCGAGTGCTGCCGGACCTGCACGCGGATGCCGAGCGGGGCCAGGTCCGCAGCCAGGCGCGACGCGTACTGGCTGACCAGCGCCCGGGCGTCCAGGTCGACCTCGAAGCCGTCGCGCCACGGGGTCGCGGCCATCAGGCGGCGCGCTTCGCCGGGGTCGCCACGGGGACGCGGCAGCGCCGGGTCGTAGCCGAGCACGGTGGGCGGCACCAGTTGGCCCTCGCTCCGGCCGCGCCCCGCGAAGGCCGCGTGACGCAGCGCCTCGTAGTCGATCGCCAGCGCGATCGCCCGCCGGACCCGCGGGTCGCGGAACGGGTTGCCGTGCGTGCCTCGCGGCAGGCGCACGCCGGGGCTCGCCCGCTCGCGCAGGTCGAAGCCGAGGTACTGCACGGACAGGCCGGGCCGCTGGTGCAGCGTGTAGTGCCGCCTCGCGCGCTCGAAGACGGGAGTGCCGGGCAGTGCGTAGAACGTCGCGGCCGCTCCTGGCGGAACGCGGGCCTCGGCCTCGGTGTCGCCGAACCGGCCCGCGAGCACCTGCACCGAGGTGAGCGTCGGCGTCGGTCCCCAGTAGCCGTCGAAGCGCGCGAGCGCGACGAATCGCCCGGCCTGGCGCGCCGTCACCCGGTAGGGCCCGGAGCCGCCCGAGTCGGTGGCGTTCGCCGCCGCCTGCAGCCAGCGCGGCGACGCGACGAAGACCTGCGGGAGCAGGGACAGCAGCGACGCATCGGGCTCGCGGGTCCGCAGCCGGACGACGTCCTTCGCCACGGCCTCGATCGCCACGACGTTGGCGAGCGCGCCCCGCGCGACCCCGGCCGAGCGCGCGCTCGCTCGCCGCAGGCTGGCCACGACGGCCTCGGCGGTCAGCGGCGTGCCGTCGTGGAAGTGAACGCCAGACCGCAGCACGAAGTCCCAGGTCAGGTCGTCGGGGTTGGACCACGACGTGGCGAGCGCCGGGTGCAGCTTCATGTCCGCGTCGCGCCGGATCAGCCCCTCGTACGCGTTGGCGAGCAGGTTCGTCGTCTGGAACAGGCCGCCGTCGTCGTGCGGGTCGAGGCTCTCGACGTCGCGGTCCGCGAGCATGTAGAGCGCGGCCGGCTCCGGCTCGCGGCCGCACCCGGTGCCCGCCAGCAGCAGGCCGGCCGCGAACAGTTGAACAAGCAGGGTGCCGGGAGTGCGCATCAGTCGCACCCCAGAGGATACGGCCGCCCGCCGTTCGGATCCGCGGCTCGCGCCGACCCCACGCCCGGTCTACGCTCGGGCGGATGCCGAGGGAGGTCGACGCCCGGTGAACGGCGAAGCCGAGGTCCTGCTGTGGATTCACGGCTGGCAGCACGCGTGGCTGGACGTGTTCTTCGTCGCCTCCCATGAGCTGGGGCGCACACCCGTGCACGTCGCCCTCGCGGGCGCGGTCCTGCTCTGGTTCGTGGCGCGTCGCGAGTGGAATCGGGCGACGTTCTGGCTCGGGCTCGGTTGCGCAACGTTCCTGCTGGTGGACGGCTTCAAGACGCTGGCGCTGCGGCCCCGCCCGCAGCTCTGGCCGCGGATCATCGAACAGGGCGGCGCCTCGTTCCCCAGCGGTCACGCTGCGATCTCTGCGGCGCTCTACACGCTGATCGCATTCGAGATCGCCCGTCACCGCCCGAGCTGGGCGCCTGGGTGCTACGCCCTCGCGGCGACCGGCAGCCTGTGGCTCGGCCTCGGCCGCCTCTACCTGGGCGTCCACTGGCCGACGGACGTGCTCGCCGGCTGGCTGCTGGGCGCGGCCCTCGCGGCGCTCGCCATCCGCGCGTTCCGAGCGATGGAGTGAAGGACTAGCGGAACCGCTCCGCTTCGCCTGGGAGGCGCCGCGACTCGATCTCGATTCGTGCTGCCGTGAGCGCCTCGCGCACGATCTGGCGGGCCAGACGCTCGACCGGATCCACGGGCTCCGGCTCGGGCGCCACGGGGTGAACCTCCGCTTCAGCGAGGTGAGCCGGACCAGGGCTTCGGCATCGCCGCCAGGTCTTCCTTGCCGAGATGAGTCACGGCCTCGATCACCGACTGGATGTGCTGAGCCTGTCGGTGGGCGTCCATCACCCCCTCTCGAAACAACCGCCCGTCCACCGCGCGCGGTTCGACTCGGCACACCGTCGGGATTCCGGCGGTGCGAGGGTTCGATTCGACGCGCCTGTGGCGCGCGGTCGAAACGACGGGCGTTTGCTAGAGTACGCCGCACCGATGGCCACTGCTCCTGCCGCTGCTCCGGGCGCCA
>JAMPXO010000054.1 GCA_023701125.1 Vicinamibacteria bacterium
ACCTGACGAACCGAGGGGTTCCCGGAATGAAGGAGCGGCGGCCCGTTGGAGAGCCCGAGCATGGCTGAGGTGGGGCCGCCGGTTATCTTGAGTCTCGGTGTCGCAGGTTATTGCAGTGTTAGCGGTCACTCGCCTGCGCTCTTTTCGTGGTTGCCTTCCGCTGCCGCCCAGTGAGGTCCGAGACTGAAACGGTCCTGCGTGGAGACCCTGTCAGAACGGAATCGTCCGGCGCCCTCGTTCGCCATCTCAGGGCAGGCAGCGTTCGCGCTTGCCCGGGTTACGCGTGGCCATTGCCTGCCCCTGGCGCTTCGTCTCGCCTTCCCGCGTTCCGTCTCGGGCAGTCCTGGCCAACGTTCCTGCCTGCGCTCGCTGCGCAGCCAGCGGCATCCTCGTCGGGCCGCCCCAAAACGCTATCCTCAGGTCAGGTGTGGATCTTGGCCAGATCCAGGCGGTCGTCGTCGGCCAGCGAACGGGCACTGGCTCGCGGCAGCGCTGTCGGGGTGCGGGGCGTCGCCTGGTAGCACGAGACCGTCCGCAGCGCGCGTCGCGTGAAACCGTGACCGCTAACAACGCAATGAACCTGACGAACCGAGGGGTTCCCGGAATAGAGGAGCGGCGCGCCAGTGGAGAGCCCGAGCATGGCTGAGGTGGGGCCGCCGGTTATCTTGAGTCTCGGTGTCGCTGGTTATCTCAGTGTTATCGAACGACCTGCCCGGCGTGGTGGGCCCGGTGGTTGGGCTCTTGCGAGCCCATGAGCACCGCGAAGAAGGCCGTCATGAGCATCGTGAAGCAGCTGCCCGACGATGGCTCCCTTGAGGACGCCCAGTACCAGCTCTACGTGCGGCAGAAGGTCGAGCGGAGTCTTGCTGCTGCCGCCCAAGGCAAGGTCGAGACCCAGGCACAGGTCAAGAAGCGCCTGTCGAAGTGGCTCGCCCCGTAATCGGACTGAGCCGGCCGTCGACGACCTCGAGTCGGCATCGAGTGCATCGAGAGAGACTCTCCTTCCTGCGCCAAGACGCTGGCGCAGTATGTCGTCGACGCGGGCCGCACGACGACGGGCAGCGGGCTGGGACAAGTCCGCACCCACGTCAGCCAATCAATGAAGCGGCCTCGAGGGCCATCGTTGTTACCGGCTCGACGTGGGGCGGTCCGACCTGTTGCCCGCCGTCAGGCGTCGTCGGCGAGGTACTCGCGCTGGTGCGTGGAGACGGACCAGGCGATGCGGGCGATCTTGTTCGCAAGGGCACACGTGGCCTTGTTGAAGTGGGCGCGTTCGGCGAGGGCGAGCGCCCACTTGCGGAGGCGATCGGGGTGGCGGGCCCGGCCCGCGGCACCGAGCAGGGCGCGCGCCCCGTGGACGAACAGGTGGCGCAGGTAGGCGTCGCCGCGCTTGGAGATGCGACCGAGGCGGCGTGACGGCCCGCTGGAGAACTCGCGGGGCGTGAGGCCCAGGTAGCTGGCGAAGTGGCGCGCCGAGCGGAAGCGGTGAAGATCGCCGACGAACGCGTAGAGGGCGGTTGCCGTCAACAGCCCGATGCCCGGGACCGTCAGCCAGAGTTCGACCAGCGGGGTCTGGCGGGCGACGGCTTCGAGCCGAGCCTCGGCCTGGGCGATCCGGACCTCGAGGTCGACCACCTCGTCGCAGGCGGAAGCGAGGGTGGCCCGGACCGAGGCCGTCAGCGGGGCTTCGTCATCCGTGATCCAGCCCTGGACCCGGGGCACGACGTGCTGGGCGCCGAGCGGCATGAAGAGGCCGCACTCGCGCAGCAAGCCGCGGATCGTGTTGATCCGGGCCGTGCGCGTCTCCAGCCATGCGGCTCGCATCCGGTGCACGATGCCCACGCTCTGCTGGGCGAGCGTCTTGACCGGGACCGGGTGGATCTCCTCGTTGCGGGAGGCCTCGAGCAGCGCCTTGGCGTCGGTCTTGTCGGTCTTGTTGCGGTGACGGTAGGGGCGGACCCGGGCGGGCGGGAGCAGCCGCACCTCGTGCCCCAGCTTCGAGATTTCCCGGGCCCAGTGGTGAGAGCTGCCGCAGACCTCCATCACGACGGTGGAGGCCGGGAGTTGCGCGAAGAAGGCGAGGAAGTCGTCCCGGTTCAGCCGCCGGGTGGCGGCCACGCGACCCGCCTCGCGGGACTCCGCGACCTCGAAGACTTCTTTCGCCAGGTCGACGGCGACGAGCGTTTCGTGCACGTGCCCTCCTCTGCGTGACGACGGGATGAACCGCGAGCCCGGCGGTGCCATCATCCGCCCGTCGTCGGAGGCCCGTCCTGAAGGTCACCCTCTTCCAGATCAAGGTCGTCCACACCGCCATCTTCTTCCTGCTCAGCGGCTGCGTCCTGTTCATCGTTCACTCGGGTCTGGGCAACCGGATCTCGAGCCTGACCTGGGTGGCGATCGGCCTGGTCCTGCTCGAGAGCGTCGTCCTGGCGCTGTCGGGCTGGCAGTGCCCGCTCACGCTCCTGGCGGAGCGGCTGGGGGCCAAGCAGCCGGGGGTGGCCGACCTGTTCCTGCCGCAGTGGCTCGCCGACCGCATCTTCCCGGTGTGCGGGACGACGTTCGTGCTGGCCAGCGCACTGGTCGTCTATCGGGTGCTGTCCGGAGGGGCGGAGTAGGCGGGCGCGCGGCGCCTACCGGCCGTAGCCGGCGAACCACCTCGCGAGCGCGAACTCCGCCGGCTTGCCGTTGATCGTGAAGCTGTTGTCGCGGAAGGGCGGGTTGCCGACGCCTTCCCACAGCCACACGAAGGCGCCGTGTGCACCCTCCGTCTTCGACAGCGCCGCGAACGCCGCGTCGAGCAGGCGGGCCTGCAGCCAGGGGTCGGCCGGCTCGGGGCGCTCCTCCCACGGTCGCGTGGCTGCACCGGCGATCGCCGCGTAACCCACTTCCGTGGCGACGACGGGCCGGGCGACCTCGCGGGCGAACGTGGCGAGCCGCACCTGCACCGGGACCCAGCCCGCCGCCAGCTCCGCGTCGGAAGGCTGCGGCGAGCGGGCGACGGGGAAGTAGGCCGAGACGCCCGCGAAGTCGAGGGCATCCCAGAAACCGAGGCGGTCGAAGGTGTCGTGGTGGGCGGAGTAGGTGAGCGGGCCCGCGAAGACGCCGCGCACGCGGGCGATCAGCGCCCGCCAGTCCCGCTCGCGGGCCAGCACCGTGAGGTCGAGCTCGCGGCCGACGCAGAACGCGTCGGCGCCCGCCGCGGCCGCGTCGCGGGCGTGGGCGAGCAGGTAGGCCTCGTAATTGGCGAACCACGCCTTCCAGTCCGCCTCGCTCCTCATCTCGATCTCGCCGTGCCAGCCGCGGGCTTGCGAGCGCTGGCGCAGCGCGGCCATCACCGCCTCGCGTCGGGCCGGGTCGCTGCCGCGCAGGGCGGCGCGCTCCGCAGCGCTGATCTCGACGCGGGCCATCTCCAGGTGCGGCTTGGCCATGACCTTCAGGCCTGCCGCGTGGGCGGCGCGCACGGTGGCCGCCAGGTCGCGGGGCACGAAGCGGCGACGCGCCGTCGCGAACTCGGGGGTCCACGCCGAGACCTGCAGCGGGTCCCAGGTGTGGATCGCGATCCAGTCGGCGCCGAGACGACGCAGGCGCCGGAACGAGGCCGCGCCCGAGTCCCCGTCCTGCGCCTCGTACCACCAGTTGGCGCCGCGCTGGAAGCCGGGCGCCAGCCGCGAGGCGGTCGAGGCCGCGCCGCGGATCTCCGCGGCCGCCCAGCCCGCGGCCGCGCGCGCGATCGGCGTCAGCGCCCGTGACGCGCTGGTGTCGAGGCCCGGCAGGGCCGAGCGGCCCCCGCGCGTCGCCAGCGTGCGTGCGGCCTCTGTCGCCGCCAGGCCATCGTCGCCGTCGAGCACCCGTTGCAGCGCGCGGACGACGTCGGGCGCCGCGGGGCCGGGCCGGGAACGCAGCAGCCACGCGCCGAGCGCCGGCGCGCGGTCGCGGGCATGCTCCAGCAGGTGCAGGGCGGCGGGCTCGAACGCGGGATCGTCGCGCCAGGCGCTGTCGCGCGGCGTCTTCGAGCCGTCGGGCATCGTCGCGGTGGGCGATGCCGCACCCCAGCGCTCGTGGGCCGCGGGCGCTCCCTCGTAGAGCGCTCGCAGCCCGGCGGCCACCTCGGCCACGCGCGGATTCGGGGCCGAAGCTGCCGCGGCCAGGCCGAGCGCGAGCAGCACGGCGACCCGTCCGCGGGCAGGCATCGCGCATCCTAACAAGCGGCTGCCCTGCGGGCGGATCGGACGTCACCCGCGTTCTGGACTATCGTGAGAGAGATGAGCTTGCGCCCGACGCGCCGCCGGATCGCCACCGCGGCAGCCGCGATGCTGGCGCTCTCCAGTGCGGGCGTGTGGCTCGCGTCGCCGGCCCCGATCTCGCCGGACACCTGGATGTCCGCCGCGGGCCTGGCGCCGCTGCGGACGCGGGTGGGCGCCGACGAGATCCGTTACGTGCGGGTCGGCAGCGGGCCGCCCGTGATCCTGGTCCACGGCTTCGGCAGCTCCCTCTACACGTGGAAGGACGTGATCCCCGACCTCGCCCTGCGCCACGAGGTCGTGGCGCTCGACCTGCCCGGCTTCGGCGGCTCGAGCCAACCGGCGGCGCTCGACTTCGCGCGGTTGCCGGCGGCGGTGACGGGCCTCGCCGACCAGCTCGGCTTCGACCGCTTCGCGCTGGTCGGTCACAGCCTCGGCGGCGCCACCTCGACGCTGGTCGCCGCCCGCCACCCCGAGCGGGTGACGCGGCTGGTACTGGTGGACGCGGCCGGATACAACTTCGAGCCGCACGAGCGCCCGGCCCTGCTGCGGCTGATCGCGTCGCCCGCGGGGGCGGTGATCGAGGCGCTGCCGGCGCCGCCGCGGGCGCTGGTGTGGTTCGGCCTGCGCCAGGTGTTCGAGGACGACACGAAGGTCGACGACGCCCGGGTCGAGGCCTACCTGGCGCCGATGACGCGGCCCGGGGCCGCCGCCGCCGCCCGCGCGCTGCTGGTCTCGCCGCGCGTCGACCGCGAATTTTCCGAGTTCGCGCGTGCCGTGCGAGCGCCGACGCTCGTGATCTGGGGCCGCGACGACGCCTGGACGCCGCTCGCGCAGGCGGCGCTGTTCGCCGCCGACATCGCGGGAGCGCGGGTCGCGGTGCTGGGGCCCTGCGGCCACATGCCGCAGGAGGAGCGGCCCGCGGACGTGCGGCGCCTGCTGCACGACTTCCTGGCCGGCTGACGCCGCGACGGGGGCTTGGGGCGGAGGAGCTCCGTTCGCGACGTAGCCCCCATGGGACCGGCGCCGGGCTCCGCGCGGCGTCGGAACCCGACGGGGGCTTGGGGGCGGAGGAGCTCCGTTCGCGACGTAGCCCCCATGGGACCGGCGCCGGGCTCCGCGCGGCGTCGGAACCCGACGCGGGGAGCGGCTACGGGCGCTCCCGCTCCCGCTTGTGGCGCTGCTTCTCCTCGCGCTCGAGCCAGAAGATCATCTCGCGCGCCTTGCTGGCGAGCGGGCCGCCGCCCGAGATGCGGATGCAGGTCTCGAGTGCGGCGCGGGCGTCGTCGAGCTTGCCCCACTTCGAGTAGTTCTTGCCCATCACGTACAGGATCTTGGGGTCGTAGTCGCGGCTGGGGCCGAGGTCGAGGCCCTCGCGCAGCAGCGACTCCGCGTCTTCGAAGCGCCGGTCGTAGTGCTGGATGATGCCGAGCATCATCCGCACCCGCTTGCGCTCGTCGAGCTCGCGGCCCTGGTCGCGGCCGCGGGCGCGCTGCAGCAACTCCTTCGCCTCGGCGAAGAACTCCAGGTCGTGGAGGTGGACGCCCAGGCCCACCAGCGCGTCGACGTCGTTCTTGTCCTTGTCGAGTGCCTGCTCCCAGCCCATCACCTTCTGCGCGAGTTCCTGCGTCTCGAGCAGCGTGCGCGGGAACTGGCCGGGGCCCTGGAAGCCGTCGACGCGGCGGATCAGCCGGCCCTGCGGGGTCAGGAACAGCACGGTCGGCAGCGAGACGACGCGGTAGCGATCGGCCACCGCCTTCTCGCGCGAGCTGCCCTCGGTGTCCACCTTGACCGCGACGAAGGCCTCGGAGATGCGCACGACCGTGGGGTCGATGTAGGTCGTCTGGTCGAGGCGGTGGCACCACGAGCACCACTCCGCCCAGAAGTCGACCAGCAGCGGCTTCTTCGTCTGCCGCGCCTTGCGCTGGGCCTCGTCGAAGCCGCTGTGCCAGCGGATCGAGACCCGCCCGCCCGCTTCCTGGGCGCCGGCGGCGCCGAACAGGACGAGGCTGACGACCAGCGCGGCCCCGCTCACGCGGAAGCCTCGACCAGCGCGCGGAACAGCGGATCGAAGCCCGGGTCCACGCGCCAGAACGACTCGGGGTGCCACTGCACGCCCAGCACGAAGCGGCGGTCCGGCAGCTCCACGCCCTCGATCACGCCGTCGTGCGGCGAGCGGGCGCTGATCACGAGGCCCGGCGCCACGTCGCGGATCGACTGGTGATGGAAGCTGTTCACGGCCACCTGTGGTTGCCCCCCGAGGATCGCGTGGAGGCGAGTGCCGGCGACGAGCGCGACGTCGTGGGACATCTCCGCGCGCGCCTTCGCCGGGTCGTGATCGCCTCCACCTGCGACCTCTGACGGGATGTCCTGGACCAGAGTTCCGCCGAGCGCCACGTTTAACAGCTGGTGACCGCGGCAGATACAAAGGCACGGCAGGTCACGTTCGACGGCCGCCTGCAGCAGCGCGATCTCGAAGTCGTCGCGGTCGCGCGCGATGCGGCCCAGCTTCGGGTGCGGCGCGGCGCCGTACAGCGCGGGATCGACGTCGGCGCCGCCGGTGAAGACCAGTCCGTCGATCCGCTCGAGCAGCGCGGGCACGTGCTCGGGGGCGACCGCGGCGAGCACCACGGGCACCGCGCCGGCCTTCTCCACCGAGCGCAGGTAGTCCTTGCGGATCCGGTGGAAGTCGGCGGAGCGGTCGTCGTCGCCGACGGTGACCCCGATCACGGGACGGCTGGCCATCGACTCCGCCTACATGCGCTCGGGGACCGGGATCCCGAGCAGGCCCGCGAGGGCCGACATCTGCCGCACGAAGGCGTCGACCACCAGCACCCGGAGCGCGCGACGGTCCTCGCTCTCCGCGTGCAGCAGCGAGTACTTCGGCTTCTGGTAGTAGCCGTGGAAGGCCTGCGCCACGGTGAACGCGTGGCGGGCCACGATCGAAGGTTCTTCCGCGGCGACCGCCGCCTCGGCGACCTCCTCGGAGCGCGCCATCAGCAGCGCCAGGGCCCAGATCTCCGCGCCCTCCTCGCCGTCCAGCAGGGCCCCGAGGTCGAGCGCGCGGGCGCGGGCCAGCAGCACGTCGACGGCATGGCCCTCCGCCTCCAGCTTGGTGAAGATGTTGCGGGCGCGCACGATCGCGTTCTGGATGTAGGGGCCGGTCTCGCCGGTGAAGGCCAGCGCCTCCTCGAGGTCGAACGTGAGGATGCGGGTGCGGCCGTAGCGCAGCATGAAGTAGCGCAGCGCGCCGACCGCGATCTCGCGCGCCGTGCGCTCGGACTGGGCCTTGTCGCGCTCCGGGTCGCGGGTCGCGATCTCGGCCAGCGCCTTCTTCTCCAGCGCGTCGACCAGGTCGTCGGCCTTGACGCCGAGCCCCTTGCGGCCGGAGACCTTGACGACACCGCCGTCCTCGGCGACGTCGTAGCCGAGGGCCCGCGCCGTCTCCGGCGAGAGCACGACCTTCTCGTAGGCGAGGTGGTGGGTGCCGGCGGCCTCGCGCTCGTAGCCGAGCGCGGCGACACCGGCCTTGACCACCCGCTGCGGGTAGGACTGGCCGACGTCGATCACGTTGTAGACGTCGCGGGCGTTTCCGAACCTCGGCGCCTGCGGATCGGTCTCGCCGCTGGTCGTCTGCCACACCCGGTGGCCGTCCGGCTCCGCGCGGTAGAGCCGGTAGCGGAAGTCGCGGTCGAGCCGGCCCAGCTTCCAGAGCTGGTAGGCGATGTCCTTGCCGGTGTAGGTGACCGTGCCGTTCGAGCGGACGAGGATCTTGTCCTCGTCCACGGCGGCTCGGGCCGGGAGTGAATCCCGGCCCTCGGGCCGCTGGGCTTCGTCGCCAGGGCTCCTCCGCCCAGACCCGGGCGCGTCGTCGTCGGCCTTGCCCATGCCGAGGACCCAGCAGCCGTTCTGCTTGCCCTCGGTCACCAGCCGGATCGCCTCGGCGTCCTTCAGCAGCGCGAACGCGCGGTTCCAGAAGTGGAGGCGCAGGATGTCGCTCTCGTGGGCCAGCAGCTCGTAGCGGATGCCGAGCCGCGCCATCGTCTCCAGGTGGCAGGCGACGATCCGCGAGGCGACGTGCTCCGCGAGCGACGCGATCTCGTTGCCGCCCGCCTCGATCGCGTGCAGCACCTCGGCCTGCTTCGCCTTGTTCTCCGGCGCCGCCGCGTAGAAGTCGCCCACCCGCGCGTAGAGATCCCAGCAGTAGTGGTCGAACTTGCCCGGGATCGCCGCGACCTCCGCCTGCGACTTGTTCTCGATGTGCAGGAAGCCGACGACGACGTCGGCCACCTGAACGCCCGTGTCGTCGATGTAGTTCTGGACCCCGACGTCGTGGCCGCGCGCGCGCAGGATGCGGACGAACGTGTCGCCCAGGATCGCGTTGCGCAGGTGGCCGACGTGGGCTGCCTTGTTGGGGTTGATCGACGTGTGCTCGACGATCGCGTGGCCCGGCACCCGCGGCGGCTGCGGCATCGGGTCCTGCAGGCCGTCCGCCAGCGTGCGCACGGCGGCGCCGCGGTCGAGGAACAGGTTGAGGAAGCCGGCGCCGGCGACCTCGGCCCGGGTCACGCCCGGGACCTTCGCCATGCGCTCCGCGAGCGCGGCCGCGATCTCCTTCGGGTTCTTGCGCTGCGACCTGGCCAGCGCCATCGCCGCGTTGGAGGCCAGGTCGCCCATCGCGGCGTCCGGCGGGTACTGGAAACCGACCGCGCCCAGCTCGACGCCGAAGGCGTCACGGGCCGCGGTGCGGAGGGCGTCGGCGAGGCGGGACTGGAGGGCGAGGATCATCGCTGTTCGAGTCGATTATAGGTTTGCGTCCACGGCCGCCCCGGGCCGCCACACGCTTGTCACATTCTTTTGCGAGCCCTTGCCGATCAGCAACTTACGGTGTACGTCGGGTTGGGTCAGCGACGTTGCAGGCCTCACATTCTTTTGCCGGACGATCCGCCGTTCCGGCCGTAGGATCCATTCGTGATCTCCCGCGCCCTTGCCCTGATGATCCTGGCCGCACCCCTCGCGGGCGCCGGGGAAGCCCCGTTCCTGGTCACCGCCCAGTGGGAGCCGGGCAGCGCGAAGCGCCCCGGCGCCGTCGTCCTGCGTTTCTCCCCGGACGCCGAAGACCTGCGCGTGAACCGCGTGCCGGCGCCACGACTGGAGTGGCCGCAGGGCGTCGCGGCCGTGCCGGCGTCCGCGCCCGGCGAAACCCGCCCCGTGTCGGCCGCGCCCGGCGACCCGCAGTACCTCGCCGACGGCGAGGCCTATCGCCTCTACTTCGCGACCTCGCCGACCAGCGGCGTGGTCGAAGGCAAGGTGGTGTTCTTCTACTGCTCGAAGAACGCGGGCTGGTGCAAGAAGGGCGTGTCGCCGGTCTCGCTCGCGCTGCCGTAGCGCGCGCCCCCCGACGCCGCCGCGCGGCGGCTTCAGGCGCGGGTGAACCGGAACTGACGCAGCGCGGCGGCCAGTTCCTTCGCGTCGAACGGCTTGGGCAGCAGCCCGACCGCCGGGAACGAGCGGCTCACTTCGATCGCGCGCTCGTCGGCGAGGCCGGTGCACAGCAGCACCGGCAGATCGGGTCGCATCGCGCGGACGCGTTGCAGCGTCGCCGCGCCGCCGAGTCCGGGCATGTTGACGTCGAGCACGAGCAGGTCGACCGCATCGCCCCGGGCCAGGCGCTCCAGCGCCGCCTCGCCGGATCCGACGACCTCGGCGCCGTGGCCGAGGCGCTCGAACAGCAGCTTCATCGCCCGCTGCACCGGCTCGTCGTCGTCCGCGACCAGCACCCGCAGGCGGGCCATGTCGGCCGGACGCGGCACGGTGCCCGCGTCACGGGCGTCGGGCCGGGCGCTGATCATCGGGTCGCCGAACTCAGGCCCGGCGGGCGACGATCGTGGCGACGATCCGCTCGCCGTGGAAGCGGCCGTTCTCGATGAACGTCCTGTTGGTCTCGCTGCCGGAGACGATCGAGCCGGCCACGAACAGGCCGCCGACGTTGGTCTCGAACGTGGCCTCGTCGTGGCGCGGTCGCGCGGTCGCGGCGTCGACCTCGACGCCGACGGAGCGCAGCAGCCTCGGGTCGGGCCGGTAGCCGGTGAGCAGGAACACCGCGTCGGCCGGCAGGCTCTCGTTTTCGTGGAGGGCGTCGGCCGTCTCCGTCTCGACCCGGTCCGGGTGGATCGCGATCACCCGCGAGCCGAAGCGAGCCGCGATCGCACCCTGGCGGATGCGGTTCTCGATGTCGGGCTTGATCCAGTACTTGACCGAGTCCGACAGCCGCAGTCCGCGGTGCACCAGGGTGACGTGGGCGCCGTGGCGGTGCAGGTCGAGCGCCGCGAGCGCCGCGGAGTTCTTGCCGCCCACCACCACCACCCGCTGCTGGTAGTAGGCGTGGGCCTCGGCGTAGTAGTGGGCGACGTGGGGCAGGTCCTCGCCGGGCACGCCCAGGCGGTTCGGCGTGTCGTAGTAGCCGGTCGCGATCACGACGTTGCGCGCGGGCAGCGCCTCGACGGCCGGCTCGGCGTCCGGGTGGAGGTCCGGTCCGGCCGCGGTCGCGAAGCCCGACGGCGGGGCTGCCGGGCCGAGCTGCAGCACGAACCCGGCGTCGCCGCGATCGATCGAGAGCACGCGGCGGCCCAGTTTCATGTCGAGGCCGAAGTGGTCGGCCACGCGCCGGTAGTAGCGCAGCGCCTCGACCCGCGTCGGCTTCTCGTACGGGGTGACGAACGGCAGGCCGCCGATCTCCAGCAGCTCCGGTGTCGTGAAGAACACCTGGTTGCGCGGGAAGTGGAAGATGGAGTTGACCAGCAGCCCCTTGTCGATCACCAGCGCGCGCAGTCCAGCCTCGCGCGCCGCGATGGCGGTGGCCAGCCCCGCGGGGCCGGCCCCGACGATGGCGAGGTCCAACATGACGGGCGAAGAGTAGCAGCCCCGCCGCGGGACTGCCCGCCGTCAGCCGCGGCCGAGGTCCGCGGGCTGGTTCCAGTTGGCGAACATCCGGGCGGGGTCGCCGAAGCTCTCCAGCCAGGCAGGGCCGGGGCACACAACGCGCACGGCGGGCCAGAACGCCGTCATCCGCGCCTCGCCGCGGGCGAGGCACTCCGCCAGCGGGCCCGCGCAGGCCGCGTCGTAGCAGGCGACCAGCGGCTCCGGGCCGGCAGCCCCCTCGGGCACCACGGCGTCCGCGTCCAGTGTGGCGAGCGCGTGCAACAGTGGCGCGGGCACGTGGGGCACGTCGACGGCCAGCACCAGCGCGCGCTCGCCCGCGGCCAGCGTGCGCAGCGCCGCCAGCAGTCCGCCCGCGGGGCCCGCGTCCGCCACGGCGTCCGGCACCAGCGGCCAGCCGCGGTGCGCGTGGCGCGGCTCGGCGCCGCACAGCAGTGCGACGCGGCCCGCGCCGGCCGCGCGCAGGCGCTCGACCGCGTGGCCGAGCAGGTCCGTGGCCCCGAACGGGAGCAGCGCCTTGTCGTGGCCCATGCGGCGGCTGTGGCCGCCGCAGAAGACGAAGCCCGCGGTCAGCGCTTGGCGCGGCGCTTGAAGGACCACGTCACCTCGAAGGCCGAGGCCGCTTCGCCCTCCGCGTTCGTCACCTGCGAGCGGGCGGTGAAGGTGACCGCTTCGTCGTTGCTCGCCGCTCGGCCGATCGCCTCCGCGAACCCCGCGACGTCCTTGCAGGTGTAAGTCGAGGGCCCCAGCACACGCTTGTCGAAGGTGCCGCGGAACTCGCGCACGATCATCGCGACGGAGGCCGGCGCGCCGCTGCACAACACCAGCGCGGGCGCGCCGGTCGACATCTCGGCGGCCATCGCCTGGGCGGCGAAGTAGGCCGAGCCGAACGGGTTCTGGGTGCGCCAGCCGCCGGGCAGCGAGACCACGCAGGCTTCGTCGTCGAGCCGGCGCAGGCGCAGGCCCGCGGCGGCGGCCAGCGGCAGCTTCGCCGCCAGGTAGGCGCGGAAGCTCCACGGCTTCAGCATCCGCCGTCGCAGCGCGTCGGACTTCTCGTTGAACAGGCTCACCGCGGTTCCTCCGGGTCGTCCTGGCGCGGGTGCTCGCCCCAGCCGCGCTTGAGCTCGACGTAGGTGTAGACCACGCGCTGCAGGGCGGTGATGTTGGAGAGCACGGCGATCACCCACAGCACCGCCACCATGTGGTTGGTCAGCGCACCGAAGATCAGCAGCACGATCCGCTCCGGGCGCTCGAGGAAGCCGACCGTGCAGTTGGGGATCAGGCTCTCGGCGCGGGCTCGCGCGTACGAGGTCATGAAGCTGCCGAAGGCGGCGACCCAGACCAGGACCATCGGCCCGGTCTTGTCGAGCCGCGCGTACAGGATCATCAGCCCCATGTAGAGGACCATGTCCGAGTAGCGGTCCATGGTGGAGTCGAGGTAGGCGCCGAACTTCGTGCCGCGCCCGCGCAGCCGGGCGACGCGGCCGTCGAGCATGTCGAACACGGAGGCGATCATGGCGACCACGCCGCCGATCGCCAGCAACTGCGGGTTGGCGTAGTCCTTGCCGCCGGCCAGCGCGAAGAAGGCGCAGGCGACCCCGTTGAGGGCCAGGCCGATGATCGTGAGCAGGTCGGGGCTGACGCGGGCGCACGCGCGCACGATCGCGTTGAGGGGCCGCGAAAGCGTCTCTCCGATCCGGTCGCTGAGCATCTCGAGGTCTCTACGGGAGAACGCGCGGAGTCTAGCAGTCCCCTAAATTGCGCGCAGCGTGGTGGCGAGCTGACCCGCGTGGCGCTGGGCGTGCTCCGCGGCGTGGAAGACGAGCCCGATCACGGTCGAGGGCAGGCCGGCGCGGCCGACGCTCCGCGGCTCCAGCAGCGTCTCCCGCGGCGTGGCCCGCAGTTGGGCCAGCGCCGCGTCGAGCACGCGTGCGACCTCGGCTCCCAGCAATGCGGGGTCGGACGTCGCGTCGTCCTTCTCGGTCCGCAGTGCCTGCACCTGGGCCGCGGTCAGCGTTTCGCCGCGGGCGTAGGTCAGCAGGCGGTCGGTCGCGCCCGCGATGTGGCGGAGGTGGAAGGCCGCCGTCGCCGCGGTCCCCGGCTGCCGTGCCAGGTCGTCGGCCGTGTGCGCGGCGCACAGCCGCGCGACCTCTTCGCCGACCTGGACGAAGGCGTGTGCCGCCGGCATCAGCAGCGGGTCGACTCCCGGCTGCGGCCCACGCAACCAGGCTTCAGGCTCCATCGGCATCCTCCGACGCGCTTCGTCAGCTCCAACCGGGTTGTTCGCCGGCTCTTCCGGTTGCTCGGGGGCGTCCCGGCTACTTCTTCTCGGCGCCACCCCCCATTTGCTTCTGGGCTTCCTCGTCCTGGAACGTGATCTCCTTGCCAGTACGGGCCTTCATGATCGCCATTGCTGGCCGGATGTCGTTCTTGTCGAACTGAATGACCGCAGCTTGGTCCTTGCCTTCAGCGTCCTTCCAGCTGAACGTAACGTAGTGCTTCCGGTTCTTCGAGAACAGGGCCAATGGGCTGAGAACGACAGCCATGACGACTCGGCGCCCAGCCTTCTGCCCATATTCCATTTCTTCGATGGCGGCCCATGGGATCTCGAGCGGCGGCCCGGACTTCGGCCTTAGGACGAGTTTCTCCTCACTCTTGATTTCGAGTGCGCCCTCGGTCTGGTCTTCGATCGCCGTGATGGTGCCGCCCATGTAGACAGCCTTGCCCTTGCCGAGCGCAACGGCCGCGGGTGCAAGAACCAGGCTCACTGCCGTCACGAAGGCGATGGAGCTCATTGGGCGCATTGTTCCCTCCTCGGGAGAGTCAACGAACGCGAAGAGTCTAACGTCGCGGGTCTCGAGCTGACAAGAAGCGTCATTGTTGCGCGCTGACTGGCATGGAAGCCGCATCAGCGTGTCCGAGGGAGGGGAGGCAGCCATGAAGGTCGTCATCGTGGGCGGCGTCGCGGGCGGGGCCTCGTGCGCGGCGCGGTTGCGCCGGCTGGACGAGAAGGCGCAGGTGCTGATCGTCGAGCGCGGGCCTTACGTCTCGTACGCGAATTGCGGGCTGCCGTATCACGTCAGCGGCGTCATCGCGGAAGAATCGAGCCTGCTGGTGGCCACCGAGCAGACGTTCCGCTCGGTCCACGCGATCGACGTCCGCACGGGTTGCGAGGCGATCGCGATCGATCGCGCACAGAAGACCGTCGACCTGCTCGACGTTGCCTCCGGGGCGGTGACGAAGGAGGCCTACGACAAGCTGGTGCTGTCGCCCGGCGCGGCGCCGCTCCGGCCGCCGCTGCCCGGCATCGACTTGCCCGGGATCTTCTCGGTCCGCACCGTTCCCGACGCCCGCGCCATCCGCGAGTGGCTGGGCCGCAGCGGCGAAGGGGCGGAGGCGTCGACCGCGGCCCGTCGACAGCGCGCCGTCGTGGTGGGCGGAGGCTTCATCGGCCTCGAGATGGCCGAGAACTTCGTCCATCTCGGGCTCGAGGTGACGCTCGTCGAGAAGATGGACCAGGTGATGCCGCCGCTGGACGCGGAGATGGCGCGGCTGGTCGAGCGCGCCCTTTCCGGACGCGGGGTGAAGCTCGAATTGGGCGACGGCGTCGCAGGCTTCCGCCAGACCGCCGACCGCTCGCTCGAGGTGCTCACCGAGTCCGGCAAGGTCCACCCGGCGGACGTCGTGATCCTCGCCATCGGCGTGCGCCCGGAGACGGCGCTCGCGAAGGCGGCCGGGCTCGAGCTCGGCCGGCGCGGCGGCATCCGCGTCGACGAGCACATGTGCACCAGCGATCCGGACATCCTGGCCGTTGGCGACGCCGTCGAGGTGAAGGACTTCGTCACGGGCCAGTGGACGCTGATCCCGCTCGCCGGGCCCGCCAACCGCCAGGGCCGGATCGCGGCCGACGTGATCGCCGGCCGCGACGCGCGCTACCGCGGCAGCCAGGGCACCTCGATCTGCCAGGTCTTCGAGGCCGCGATCGGCCAGACGGGAGCCAGCGAGAAGCTGCTCCGGCAATTGGGAGATACCGACTTCGAGAAGATCTACCTCTACCCCAACTCGCACGCGGGCTACTACCCGGGGGCGAAGATGCTCACGATCAAGGTCCTGTTCCGGAAGTCGGACGGGCGGCTGCTCGGGGCCCAATTGTTCGGTGAGGACGGGGTGACCAAGCGGCTCGACGCCTTCGCGATGGCGATCCAGATGCGGGCGACCGTGCACGACCTCGAGCAAGCCGAACTCGCCTACGCGCCGCCCTTCGGCAGCGCCAAGGACCCGGTCAACTTCGCGGGCATGGTCGCCGGCAACGTGTTGCGCGGCGACACGCCGCTCGTCCACTGGGACGAAGCACGGGGTTTCCTGCTCGACGTGAGGAATCTTCCGGAGGTGGCCGTCGAGGCCGTCCCCGGCGCGCTCAACATCCCGCTGCCGCAACTGCGCGCGCGGCTCGGCGAACTGCCCCGCGACCGCGAGATCCACGTCATCTGCCGCTCGGCAGTCCGCGCCCACTCCGCGACCCGCATCCTGCTCCAGAACGGCTTCCAGGCCCGCAACGTCTCGGGCGGCATGCTGGCCCGCGCCCACCGCATCGCGCCGCGTTGACACACCGGGCCGCGCCCCGGGCGCCCGTTCAGTGACAGCAGCCGGCGGGACGGAAGCCGGCGCGCGCGGCGTCGGCGGCCGAGGCGAACGTGCGGGTGCAACGCGCACACCAGTAGTACCGGCAACCCGGCTCGTGGTAGACGAGGCTGTTGACGTTGCCGTGGAGGGCTCCGGCTGCCGTCGCGCCGCCGGTGCCCTCCGCGGGCCCCGCCGCCGCAGCGCCGCCGAGGCCGAGCGCCGCTGCCGCGTCGGCGCCGCGGCTCGTGCGGTGGCGCCAGTCCCACGGGGCGATCGGCTTCGGGTCGGCCCACAGGCCGCGCTTCGCGGCTCGCGCCGCCTGCTCCGCGGCGGCCAGCCGCGGGTCGGACGAGAAGCGCACGTAGTGCCAGGCGAGTCCTTCGGCCACCAGCGTCTCGTTGACGTCGCGGCCGCCGACCTCGATCCGGGCGACGAGCCGGTCGTACTTCGTGTCGCGGTCCCGGGGCAGCACGCGCACGGTCCTGCCGCGCATCAGGTCCGCGGCCCGGTCGCGCGCCTTGCGCGCCCACGGCTGCCCCGACTCGGGCGCGTCGATGCCGTCGAGGCGGATGGGCAGCGGGCCGCCCTCGTGGATCACGACCACGCTGTCGCCGTCGGAGACCCCGGCGACGATGGCCTCGAACGGCGCGGGCAACGCCGCCGCAGCAGCGAGCAGCGCGGCCGACAGGACTCCGATCGCGATCACGTCCCCTCCTGGCCGGAGATTACAACGCCGGACGGCCGTCCCCGGGCGTCAGATCCGAGACCCGCCCGCGTCCAGTCGTGAGGGTAGGATTGCCCCTCGCCACGAAAGCACCGAACTTGCAGGGAGGACTCTTGTCGACCTCCGTTCCCGAGATGACGGCGCCCGGCCCTTCGCCCGCCCGGCGCGCGAAGGTCGCCGAGGCCTGCAAGCGGTGGATCGAGCAGTTGATCGACCTGTCGCGGCGCAACAACCTGCTCTACTTCCGCGACCTCAAGGCCGGCACCCTCGCCCTCGACGCGGCCGATCGCGACGCCCTGCGCGGGCTGTTGTCCGGCGAGACCGTCTCGCTCGCCGGGTTGCTTCCCGAGGGGCACGAGTTCGCGACCGCCAACCTGCGCAAGATCGCGGACAAGGCGCTCGAGAACCTCGAGGAGCGCGGCCTCGACACCCTCTTCCTGGCCGTCGGGATGGTGTCGTGGGCCGCGAAGGACGAAGGGCGCCCCGCCGAGGCCCCGCTGTTCCTGGTCCCGGTACGCGTCGAGCGCAGGGGCTACGAAGCGCGCCTGTTCAAGCTGGTCCGCGGCGGGGACGTGCAGGTCAACTCGGTGCTGCTCCACGTGCTGCTGGCCGAGCACGGCGTGCGGCTGGCCGCCGAGGACCTCGTCGGCCGGCTCGAGGGCGACGATCCGGGGGAGACGCTCGACCTCGCGCCCGCGTTCGACTTCCTGCGCGGCCAGGCGCGATCGGTGCCGGGCTTCGTCGTCCGCGAGCGCTACGTGCTGGGCAACTTCGCGTTCCAGAAGATGGCGATCGTCAACGACCTGCGCAGCGATCCGGAAGCGCTCGCGGCCAACGAACTGATCGCCGCGGTCGCGGGCGACCCGGAGGCGGCTCGCCAGGTTCGGGGCGCCGGCGCGGCGATCGGCGACTCCGGCCTCGACGCTCGCAACCTCGACCAGCTCGGACCGGAGGAGGAGTTCCTGATCCTCGACGCCGACTCCAGCCAGCAGGTCGTGATCCGCAAGGTCCTCGGCGGCGAGAGCTGCGTGATCCAGGGCCCGCCGGGCACCGGCAAGAGCCAGACGATCGCGAACCTGATCGCGGAGCTGGCGGCGCGCGGCAGGCGGGTGCTCTTCGTGGCGGAGAAGCGGGCGGCGCTCGACGTCGTGCTGCACCGGCTCGACCGCGCCGGCCTCGGCCACCTCGCGCTCGACCTGCACGGCGCCGAGCTGTCGCGGCGGGCCGTGATGGCCCAGCTCGGCACCAGCCTCCAGGCGGTGAAGGCCGCACCTCTGCCCGACTCGGCGGCGCTGCACGAGTCCTTCCTCGAGCGCCGGCGCAAGCTGGTGGCCCACGTCGAGCGCATGCACGTCGAGCGCAGCCCGTTCGGCCGCTCGGCCTTTGCCATTCAGGCGGAGCTGCTCGCGCTGCGTTCGCATGTGGCTGACGTGCGCACGCGCTGGCGGGGCGCGGAGCTCGCCCGGCTGACGGCCACGAAAGCCCTTGCGATCGAGAACCGGCTGCGCGGGGCCTGTGGGCACTCCGACCTGCTGCTCGGGGTCTCCGACTCGCCCTGGCTCGGCGCGACGCTGGACACCGCGGCCCGCGCGGGCGAGGCGCTCGACGCGCTGGCTGCCGTGCGCGAGGCGCTGCCGGAGGCCCGCCAGGCGCTGCGCGACGCCTGCGGCGAGGCGGGCCTCGGGGAGCCTGCGTCGATCGAGCAGGCCGAGGCCAGGGTCGCGATCCTGCGCCGCGCCCAGGCGTGGCTGCAGCAGGCGGCGCCGCAGGCCCTCGAGCTCGACCTGGCCGACGTGACGCGTCAGTTGGCGCCGGCCCGCAGCACCCTCCGCGGAACCTGGGCCTTCTTGACCGACGCGGCCTACCGGGCGGCGCGCTCCACGCTGCGCGAGCGGGCGGCGACCTCGCTGCGGGGCGCCGCGCTGCTCGACCTCGCCACCGAGGGTGCCGCGCTGCAGGGCGCGTGGGCTCGCGAAGGCCACGGCACGCCGCGCGTCGCCAGCGGGTTGTCGCGGGCCGAGCAGGCCCTCGCGAAGCTCGCCGCCGCCGTCGGCCGCCTGCGCGCGCTGGTCCCCTCCGCGCGCGCGCAGGACGAGTTCGAGGCATCTCAGGCCCTGGCCGAGCAGCTCCAGGCTCGCCGCGCCGACGCCTTGCGCCTGCCCGCGGTGCTCGCGCTGAAGGCCGAGCTGGAAGCGGAGGGACTGGGTCGGCTCATGGCCGAGCTGGCGGCCCTCCCCGAGGCCGGGCGCCGGGACTGGCCCGCGCTGTTCCGCCGCGCCTGGCTGGAGTCGGGCATGGACGAGGTGTTCCTGTCGGACCCGGCACTCGCGGCGTTCCAGGGCCGCACCCACGACGAGCTGGTCGCGGACTTCCGGCGCCTCGATCGCGAGCGGATCGCCGAGGCCGTCGCGCGCGTCAAGCGGGCCCACGCGGAGCGGGTGATCGAGGTGCTGAACCGCGAGCCGCAGAAGGCGGACCGCGTCACCCGCGAGGTGCAGAAGAAGGCGCGCCACATGCCGCTGCGCAAGCTGATCGAGGAGGCGGGCGAGGTGCTGACCGCGCTGCGGCCGTGCTGGATGGCGAGCCCGCTGTCGGTCAGCCAGTTGATGCCGCCCGCGAGCCGCATCTTCGACGTCGTGCTGTTCGACGAGGCCAGCCAGGTCCTGCCCTGGGACGCCGCCGCGGCGCTGATGAGGGCGCCGCAGGCGGTCGTCGCCGGAGACAGCAGGCAGTTGCCGCCCACGACCTTCTTCGCGGCGGGCGACGACGGCGACGCGGACGCCGACGAGGGCGACGCCGAGGTGATGGGCTACGAGAGCCTGCTCGACCAGATGAGCGGCTGCTGCGCGCAGGCGATGCTCAAGTGGCACTACCGCAGCCGCGACGAGTCGCTGATCGCGTTCTCCAACCGCCACATCTACGACGCGCAACTGGTCACCTTGCCGGGCCCGCACGAGGCGCGGGCCGTGACCCACGTGCTGGTCCAGCAGGCGCCCGGCACGGACGGCCAGGCGGAGAGCGCCGGCGCCGAGGTCGAGCGGGTGGTCGACCTGATCCTGGATCACGCGCGCAGGACGCCCGAGCAGTCGCTCGGCGTGATCGCGATGGGCCTCAAGCACGCGGACCGCGTCCAGGCGGCGCTGGACCGGCGGCTGCAGGCGTCGCGGGACCGCGGGCTGGACGCTTTCTTCGACACCGAGCGCGACGAGCGCTTCTTCGTCAAGAACCTGGAGCGCGTGCAGGGCGACGAGCGCGACGCGATCCTCCTGACCGTCGGCTACGGCAAGGACGCGAGCGGCCGCCTGCCGTACCGCTTCGGGCCGCTGCTCTACAAGGGCGGCGAGCGGCGGCTGAACGTCGCGATCACGAGGGCCCGCGACCGGCTGACCCTCGTCTCGTCGTTCTCGCACCTCGACATGGACCCGAACCGGACCACGGCGGAAGGCGTGGAACTGCTGCGGCTGTACCTGCAGTTCGCCGCCTCGGGCGGGCGCACGCTGGGCGAAGGACAGGGCAGCGGGACCGAGCTCAACGGGTTCGAGCTGGACGTGCAGCGGGCGCTCGAGGCGCGCGGGCTGTCGCTGCTGCCGCAGTGGGGGGCCTCGCGCTACCGGATCGACTTCGCGGTCAAGCATCCCGAGCGTCCCGGCGAGCTGGTGCTGGCGATCGAGTGCGACGGCGCCAGCTACCACGCGGCGCCCACCGCCCGCGACCGCGACCGCCTGCGCCAGCAGCACCTGGAGGCGCTCGGCTGGCGCTTCCACAGGATCTGGTCGACCGACTGGTTCCAGCGCCGCGAAGAGGAGATCGAACGCACGGTGCGCGCGTACGAGCGCGCCCTGGCGGAGCCATTGGCCCCGCCGAGAGCGCCGGTCGAGATCGCCCCGCCGCCCCCGGCCGGTCTCCCGGGCGCAGGCGCGTCGGCTCCCGCGCCCCCGGCTCGGCGGCTCCCGAAGCCGCAGCTGGCGCAGGGCCTGGCGATCGACGCCTACTCGGACCAGCAGTTGGTGGACCTGATGCGCCACTTGCGCAGCGATGGCCGCCTGCGCACGGACGAGGAACTCGTCCGCGAGGCGGCTCTCGAGCACCTGGGCTTCAAGAAGCTGGGCTCCAGGATTCGAGCCCGCCTGACCGAGGCCGCGCAGCGCACGCCGTAGGGCCTCGCCCCGGAACCGGCCGCGTTCGTGGTAGAAGCAACGATTGCGGACCGGAGCCGCCAGCCGGCCGGTCCGGGACTTGCAGCGCAGGGCATCACCATCGACCGCGAGGAGCGCCCATGAACCCCGACGCCGCCACCTCCCACCCGGACGCCGAGACCCAGTGGCGGACCCAGGTCTACGTCACCGGCACTCCACAGTTGACCGTCCGCGCCGTCGTCGTGGGCATGCTGCTGGGCGTCGTGATGTGCCTCTCGAACCTGTACGTGTTCTTCAAGACCGGCTGGTCGATGGGGGTCACGATCACCGCGGCGATCCTGGCCTTCGCCGTGTTCCAGGCGGCACAGGCACTCAAGCTGACCCGCACGCCGCTGGGCCTGCTCGAGAACAACGCGCTCACCACCGTCTCCTCGGGTGCCGGCTACATGACGGGCGGCGGCAACATGGCCGCCTTCGGCGCGCTGCTGATGGTGACGACCGTGCGCCCCGACACGCTGTCGATGGTCGCCTGGTTCGCGGCGATCGCGGCGCTCGGCGTGTTCGCCGCGATCCCGATCAAGCGCCAGCTCATCAACAAGGAGGCGCTGGCGTTCCCGACGGGCACCGCCACCGCCGAGACGCTGCGCGCCATCCACTCGGGTGAAGGCGAAGGCGCCGGCGAGGGGCAGCGCCAGGCCCGCGCGCTCGGTTATGCCGCGGTGTTCGCCGCGCTGCTGACCTGGTTCCGCGACGCCAAGGCCGCGTTCATGCCGTTCAATGTGCCGGCGGCGATCCCGCTGCCGTGGACGATCGCCGGCCGGCCGGCCGCCGAGTGGACGCTGGCGATCAAGAGCGAGGTCGTGCTGGTCGGCGCCGGCGCGCTGATGAGCTTCCGCACCGCGTGGTCGACGTTGCTCGGCGGCGTGCTCACCTACGGCGTGCTGGCGCCGTCGCTGGTCGAGAGCGGCGCGGTCGCGACCGTCAGCTACAAGGCGATCGTCGGCTGGACCGTGTGGCCGGGCGCCTCGATCCTGGTCGCCTCCGGCCTGACCTCGTTCGCGCTCGACTGGCGCAGCGTCGCCCGCTCGTTGTCCGGCCTGACCGGGATCTTCCGCAAGAGCACCGGCCCGGCCGACCCGATGGACGCGATCGAGTGCCCCGGCTGGTGGTTCCCGGCCGGCTTCGTCGCGCTGGGGCCGATCGTGGTCGTGCTGATGGTGGGACTGTTCCAGATCCCGTGGTGGGCGGCGATCGTCGCGGTGCCGATGGCAGTGGTGATGGGCTTCGTCGCGGCCCGAGTCACCGGCGAGACCGACATCACGCCGACCAAGGCGCTGGGGCCGGTGACCCAGCTCGTGTACGGCGCGATGACGCCGGGCAACCTGTCCGGCAACATCATGGCGGCCAACGTGACCGGCGGCATCGGCCTGCACGCGGCCGACCTGCTGACGACGCTGAAGACCGGCTGGCTGCTGGGCGGCGACCCGCGCGTGCAGTTCCGGGCCCAGCTCTTCGGCGTGCTGGCCGGCGCGGCCGTCGTCGTGCCCGCCTTCAACCTGCTGATCCCCGACCCCTCCGTGCTCGGCAGCGAGGCCTGGCCCGCGCCTTCGTGCCTGGTCTGGGCGGGCGTATCCGAGGCGTTCGCCAACGGCCTCGGCGCGCTCGGCTCTTCCGCGCGCCAGGGCATCCTCGTCGGCCTGTTGCTGGGCGTGGCGCTGGCGCTGCTCGAGCGCTTCGCGCCGAAGGGCGTCAAGCACCTGATCCCCTCCGCCTCCGGCCTCGGCATCGCGATGGTGATCCCGGGCAGCAACTCGATCGCGATGTTCCTCGGCGGCCTGCTGGCGTGGCTGCTGCGCCGCCGCAATCCGGCCGCCGCCGACCGCCTCGTGGTGCCGGTCTCGTCCGGCCTGATCGCGGGCGAGAGCTTGATGGGCGTGGCCGTGGCGCTGTTGCTCGTCGGCGGTTTCCTCGCTCGCTAGTCCGGCGCGCACTGGATCGTTTGTTCCATTGCGGGGTCCAGACGCCTGAACCAGCATGGCCACGCCTTCGAGGTGGCCATGAACTACCCCATCTGGGAATTGCCGGCCCCCGGCCTGCTGATCGCGGCCGTCGCCATCGTCCACGTCTTCGTCTCCCATTTCGCCGTCGGCGGCGGCCTCTTCCTCGTGCTCGCGGAGAAGAAGGCGCGCCGCGAGGGCGACGTGGCCCTGCTCGACTTCGTCCGCAAGCTGAGCCGCGGCTTCATCCTGCTGACGCTCGTGTTCGGGGCGCTGACCGGGGTCGGCATCTGGTTCACGATCGGCCTCGTCCAGCCCCAGGCCACCGGCGCGCTCGTGCAGGTCTTCGTGTGGGCCTGGGCGATCGAGTGGACGATGTTCGCGACCGAGATCGCGGCCGCGATGGTCTACTACTACGGCTGGGACCGGCTCGATGGGGAGACCCACGTGCGCGTCGGCTGGATCTACTTCTGGTCGGCGTGGGGCAGCCTGGCGGTGATCGCCGGCATCCTCGCCTTCATGCTCACCTCCGGCGAGTGGGGCACGAGCCGCGGCTTCGCCGACGCCTTCTTCAACCCGACGTACCTGCCGATGGTGGCGTTGCGCACCGTGATCGCGGTCGGCCTGGCCGGGCTCTACGTGCTGTTCGCGGCGTCGTTCGTCGCCGATCCCGCGCTCAAGGCCAAGGTCGCGCTGTGGTCCGCCACGCGCTGGATCGCGCCCGCCGCGCTGCTGATGCCGATCGCGCTCTGGTGGTACCTCGCGGCCGCCGCCGGCGCGGGGGTGGCCGTGGCCGAGACGCTGGGCGCGGCAGGCGCCTCGCCCGAGGCGCTGCTGGTCGCGCTCTTCTCGGTGGTCCCCGCAGGCCAGCCGATCGTGCGCGGCGCGGCGCAGGTGGCGCTGGTCGCCACCGTGCTGCTGGTCGTCGGCTCGCTCGGGCTGGCAGCGTTGCGGGCGCGGCGCTTCGGCCGTCTCGAGGCCGGGCTGCTGATGCTGCTCGGCATCGCCGCCATGGGCGGCGCCGAGTGGGTGCGCGAGGGGCTGCGCAAGCCGTGGGTGATCGATCGCTACATGTTCGTCAACGGCGTGCGGGCCGCGGCGCCCGCGGGCGGCCTCGACCCGTTCGCGCTGGCGAGCCTCGACCAGCGCGGCGTGCTGGCGACCTCGCCGTGGGTCGCCGTGCCGGCCGCGTGGAAGCCGGGCGACGCGGCCTTCGAGGCGCTGCCTCCCGCCCAGCGCGCCGACCTGCACGACGCGGCGGGGCGGCAGATGTTCAAGGCGCAGTGCGCGGCCTGCCACACGATCCGCGGTCACCTCGGGATCGAGAGGCTGGTGCGCGGCAAGAGCGCTGCGGCGATCGGCGCGGTGCTGGACAAGGCCGCGCAGCCGGTCGGCGCCGACGGGCAGCCGGCCGCGTGGGCCGACCCCGGCGTGCGCGTCGCCTCGTGGCTGGGTCGCCGCATGCCCCCGGTCGTGGGCACGGAGGCGGAGAAGCGCGCGCTGGCGATCCACCTCGCCCGCCTCGGCGGCGACGCCCAGGCGGGCCAGGAGGCGCCGGCCGCCGCAGCGGGCGGGGCAGAGGTCTTCGAGGCGAACTGCGCCGCGTGTCACGGCGCCGAGTCGCCGTGGCCGATCGCGCCCCGGCTGCGCGGCCGTTCGCTCGCGGAGTTCTACGACCTGATCGGGCGCCTGCCCGAGGTGAAGGCCGAGATGCCGCCCTTCGAGGGCACGGACGCAGAACGACGTGCGCTGGCCGAGCACCTCGCAGCGCTGGCCGGGAAGGTGCAGTGATGAACCCCGTGATCCCGCTCGCCGACCCGCTGCCGATGCCGGCGCCACCGCTGCTGTCGTGGGCGCTGCTGCAGCTCACCTTCCTGCTCCACCTGCTGGCGATGAACGTCGTCTGGGGCGGTTCGCTGCTGGCCGTGCACTGGCGGCTGTCGCGGCCCGCGGAGGACGCCGCCCACCGCGCGGCGCTGCTCGCCTTCTTCGCGAAGGCGCTGCCTGTTGTGATCGCTGCGGCGGTGACCCTCGGCGTGGCGCCGCTGTTGTTCGTCCAGGTGCTCTACGGGCGGCTGTTCTTCACCAGCGCGATCCTGATGGCCGCGTTCTGGCTATCGGTCGTGCCGCTGGTGATCGTGGCCTACTACGGCGCCTACCTGATCGCGTTCCGCGGCGAGGCGCTCGGCCTGCGCGCGCGCTGGGTCGCGGCCCTGATCGCGCTGCTGTTCACCGCGGTCGCGTTCCTCTACACGACCAACTTCACGCAGATGCTCCGGCCCGACACGTTCGTGGCGGCCTACCAGGCGGAGGGCCGCGGGCTGGTGCTGAACCTCGCCGACCCGACGTTCTGGCCGCGCCTGCTGCACACGCTGCTGGGGGCGGTGGCCGTCACCGGGCTCGGCATCGCGCTTTACGGCGTGCGGCGCCGCGCCGACGCCCCGGAGCTCTCGGCGTGGGCGATCCGCAAGGGCACGACCGCGTTCGGCATGTCGACGGCCGCCAACATCGTCGTCGGCCTCGTGTACCTGATGACGCTGCCGCGGCCGGTGCTGCTGGGCCTGGTCGGCGGCGATGCCTGGGGCACCGGCCTGCTCGTGCTCGGCATCGTGCTGGCCGTGGCGATCGCCGGCCACGGGCTGTTCGCGCTGGGCGCGAAGGACCCCGCGAAGGCGACGCGGGCGCTGGCCGCCACGGCGCTGCTGACGGTCGTCGTCATGGTCCTGCTGCGCGACCGCCTGCGCACGCTGAACCTGCGCGAGGCCGGCTTCGAGCAGCCGACCGTGATCGCCGCGCAATGGGGCCCCTTCTTGGTGTTCGTCGTCTGCCTGCTGGCGGCGATCTTGACCATCGCCTGGATGGCCCGCGCCCTGGCCATCGGGTTCCGGCGCCGGGCGGAGCCCGTCACCGGTCCCGCGGGGGCTCCGTCGCAAACGGAGCTCCTCCGCCCCCGCACCCCCGGGCCGCCTTGCCAGTGAGCTAATCCGGCCGCGTTTCGCGCATCATCCAGTGACCGTGAGCCTGCGCGAAAAACTCGAGCACCTGCCGTTGCGGCCCGGGGTGTACCTGTTCAAGGACGCCGCCGGAACCATCGTCTACGTGGGCAAGGCCCGCGTGCTGCGCGACCGGGTGCGCTCGTACTTCCAGGCCGGCCGGCCGCTGGAGCCGCGGCGCGACGCGCTGGTCGCCGAGATCGCCGACCTCGACCTGGTCGTCACCGACACCGAGGCGGAGGCGCTGGCGCTCGAGAACAACTTCATCAAGCGCCACCGGCCCCGCTACAACGTCCTGCTCCGCGACGACAAGAACCACCCGTGGCTGAAGCTGACGCTCGGCGAACCGTACCCGCGGCTGCACGTGGTGCGGCGGGTGGGGGAGGACGGCGCGGTGTACGGCGGGCCGTACATCCCGGCCCACCTGGGGCGCAAGACGGCGACCCTCGCCCGCCGACTCTTCGGCATCCGCTCCTGCCGGGAGGAGCTGAACGGGCGCCGTCCGCGGCCGTGCCTGCAGTACCAGATCAAGCGCTGCCTGGCGCCGTGCGTGGCGGAGATCTGCTCGCCCGAGCGGTACCGCGCCGCGGCTCGCGACGCGGCCGCGTTCCTCGAGGGCCGCACCGACGACGTGGCGACCCGGCTGCGGACCGAGATGGCACGAGCGGCGGAGCTGGAGCACTTCGAGCACGCGGCCACGCTGCGCGACCAGGTCCACGCCCTCGAACGGCTGGAGGCGCCGCAGAAGATCACCACCACCGAGCTCGAGGAGCGCGACCTGTTCGCGGTGCACCGCGAGGGCGAGCGGGCGGCGCTGCAGGTGTTCGCCGTGCGCGACGGCCGGGTGGTGGCCCGCGAGGGCTACCTGCTCGACAAGGTGACGGAGGACGAGGGCCTGCTGGAGACCGCGATCGCGCAGTACTACGGCTCCGGCCGCCACGTGCCGCGCGAGTTGCTGGTGGCCGAGGCGCTGCCGGGCGCGGAGGCGCTGCAGCAGTGGCTGTCGGTGCGGCGCGGGACCCAGGTCAGGCTGCGAGTGCCGCAGCGGGGCGAGAAGGTGCGGCTGCTGGAGCTGGTTCAGCGCAACGCGAAGCTGGCCTTCGACCTCGAGTGGAAGCACCCGCGCCAGCAGTCGGAGGAGATCCTGCGCAGCTTGCGCGACCTGCTCGACCTGGAGACCGAGCCGCGGCGGATCGAGTGCTTCGACATCTCCAACCTGCAGGGCTCCGACGTGGTGGCCTCGATGGTCTGCTTCGAGGACGGCGCGCCGAAGAAGTCCGACTACCGCAAGTTCAAGGTCCGCGGCCTGACCGGGCTGCCGGACGACTTCGCCTCGATGCGCGAGGTGGTCGGGCGCCGCTACAAGCGGCTGCTCGAGGAAGGCCGGGAGCTGCCCGACCTGGTGCTGATCGACGGTGGCAAGGGCCAGCTCGGCGCCGCGCTGGACGCGCTGGCGGAGCTGGGGCTGGGCGACCAGCCGGTGGCCAGCCTCGCCAAGCGCGAGGAGCTGATCTACGTGGCCGGCCGCGACGAGCCGGTGGTGCTGCCCTACGACTCGCCCGTGCTGCAGCTCGTGCAGCGGGTGCGCGACGAGGCCCACCGCTTCGCGGTCGGCTTCCACCGCCAGCGCCGCGACAAGCGCACGCTGGTCTCGGAGCTCGACGCGATCCCGGGAATCGGGCCGGCGACCCGGCGCAAGTTGTTGTCCCGCTTCGGCTCCGTCCGTGGGGTCAGGGGCGCGAGCGAGGCCGAGCTGGCGCTCGCGGTGGGGCCGGCCGTGGCGCGGCGTGTCCTGGCTCACATGAAGAAGGAAGGGCCCGCGTGAGACTCGATTGCCGAACCTGGCCTAGAATCAGCGAGCAATCGGTCATGGGCATCCCGATCTGGACGACCGCCATCGACGCCGCCGCGCGTCGCCTCGATCTCTTCGGAGACGTCGAGGCTGACCCGTCGGACGACCGCGATCCCGCGCGCGACCTGCGCCGGCCGCGGGTGCTGCTGGTCGACGACGAAGAGGACGTGCGGCTGCTGGTCTCGCACATCCTGGCGGACACGGGCTACCAGGTCGACACCGTGGTCAACGGCCGCGAGGCGCTGCGGCGGATCGCGGAAAGCAAGCCCGACCTGGTCCTGCTCGACCTGATGATGCCGGAGCTGGACGGCTGGCAGGTGCTGTCGGCCCTGCGCGAGAGCCTCGACGCGCCGCCCGTGCTGGTGCTGTCGGCCTACTGCGACGACCGCAAGGCGGCCGATCTCGGCGCTCGCGGCTGGATTCGCAAGCCCTTCGACTACCGGGCCCTGCTGTCGGCCTGCTCGGGCATCCTCGAACCCGAGGAGTAGACGCGCCGTCGGGTTCCGGTGTCGGGCGGAGCCCGCCACCGGTCCCATGGGGGCTACGTCGCGAACGGACGCTCCTCCGCCCCCAAACCCCCGTCGGGCTCCCAGCCGCCGTGCTAGGATCGCCGCTTCCACGGACAAGCCCGCCCCGCACGTGAGCGCCCGGGTCCCGAAGGCCTTCTCTTTCTCTCCGACACCATGAGCCAGCCTCGAATTCTCTCCGGCATGCGCCCCACGGGGCCGCTGCACCTGGGCCACCTGACGGGTGCGATCGACAACTGGGTCCGCCTCCAGGACAGCCACGAGTGCTACTACTCGATCGTCGACTGGCACGCGCTGACCACCGACTACGCCGACCCGTCGGCTGTGAAGCAGAACGTGCTGGAGGTGGCCACCGACTGGCTCGCCGCCGGCCTCGACCCGGCGCGCTCGACGCTGTTCATCCAGAGCCAGGTGCCCGAGCACGCCGAGCTGCACCTGCTGCTGTCGATGATCGTGCCGGTGCCGTGGCTGGAGCGGGTGCCGACGTACAAGGAGCAGCAGCAGAACCTGTCGGGCAAGGACCTGTCGACCTACGGCTTCCTCGGCTACCCGCTGCTGCAGACGGCGGACATCATCGTCTACAAGGCGGACGCGGTGCCGGTCGGCGAAGACCAGGCGCCCCACGTCGAGCTGACCCGCGAGGTCGTGCGCCGCTTCAACAACTTCTACGGGCCGGTGTTCCCGGAGCCGAAGACGCTGCTGACGCCCGTGCCGCGCATCCCCGGTACCGACGGCCGCAAGATGTCGAAGTCGTACGACAACTCGATCTTCCTCAAGGACACGCCCGAGCAGGTGCGGGCCAAGCTGCGACCGATGCTCACCGACCCGGCCCGGAAGCGCCGCACGGACGCGGGCGACCCCGACAAGTGCCCGGTGTTCGACCTGCACCGCGCGTTCTCCACCAGCGAGACGCGGGAGTGGGCGGCCGCCGGCTGCCGCGCCGCCTCGATCGGCTGCCTCGACTGCAAGGGCAGGCTGGCCGACCACCTCGTGGAGCGCATGGCGCAGATCCACGCCCGCCGGCCGGAGTTCGCAGCGCGGCCGGACACCGTGTGGGACATCCTGCGCGAGGGGGCCCGTCGCGCCCGCGAGACGGCCGGCGCGACGATGGACGAGGTCCGCGCGGCCCTCAAGATCCGCTACTGACGGACAGGCGAACGTGAACGAGCCGGAAGACACGCCGCGGCCCGAGGCCGCGGAGAGCGAGCCGCCGTCAGCGACGGAGCCGGCTGCTGCGCCGGTAGCCGAGGGCGCCGGCGAGGCGGCCGTCGAAGCCGCCGGGGAAGCAGGGGCGACTGGCCGCCCGCTCATCCCCGAGCACGTCGAGTCGATGCTGCCGGACGACGTGCCGCAGATCCACCTTGCCGAGTTCGAAGGCCCGCTCGACCTGCTGTTGTACCTGATCCGCCGCGACAAGCTCGACATCCACGACCTGCCGATCGCGCCGATCACCCGCCAGTACATGCAGTACCTCGAGCTGATGCGCGAGCTGAACCTCGACGTCGCCGGCGAGTTCATGGTGATGGCGGCGACGCTGATCCACATCAAGAGCAAGCTGCTGGTGCCGCTGGAGCCGACCGAGGCGGAGGGCGAAGAGGACGCGGAGGATCCGCGCGAGGCGCTGGTCCGCCGGCTGCTCGAGTTCGAGCGCTACAAGGAGGCCGCCGGCCTGCTTCATCACAAGCGCGAGATCCGCTCCGCGACCTTTACCCGGCCCGAGACCGCGCTGCCGAAGTTCGACGACTCCGGCGAAGAGATGCTCGAGGCCAGCCTGTTCGACCTGGTGGCCGCCTTCAAGGAGATGCTCGACCGCCGCAAGGTGCTGGTCCAGCACGAGGTCGAGTCCGAGGGCAAGAGCATCGAGCAGCGCATGGACGAGGTGCTCGCCGAGGTCAAGGAAGGCGAGTCGCTGGAGTTCCTCGAGCTGTTCCGCGAGCAGCGCACCAAGGCCGACATGATCGTCACCTTCCTGGCGCTGCTGGAGCTGATCCGGCTCAAGAAGGTCAAGGTTTACCAGCGCGGGATCTTCGGCGGCATCCGCGTGTTCCGGCCCGTCGGCCCGCCAGTCGACGGCGCGCCGCAGCTTTCGGTGTAGGAAGAGATGCACGACGAGGACGAGAAGAAGGAACAGGCCGAGGCTGCAGCGGCAGACGAAGCAGCCGCCGACGGGCTTCGCCCGGCGCTGGAACCCGACGAGACCAGCGAGTTGCCCGCGGCGGGCGAGCCGGTCGAGGGGCTCGAGGCGACTCCCGAGGCCGCGCCCGGCGCCGAAGCGCGCGGCGAGATGGACGAGGCGGAGCCCGAGTACGAGGTGCCTCCGCAGGAGGTGCGCGCGATCCTCGAGGCGCTGATCTTCGCCTCGCCCGAGCCGATCACGCCGCGCCAGATCGGCCAGGTGCTCGGCGACGTGCCGAAGGAGACGTGGCAGGAGCAGCTCGAGTCGCTGGGCGAGGACTACGCGCGCGAGGGCCGCGGGCTGCAACTGGTCGAGGTCGCCGGCGGCTGGCAGATCACGACCCGCCCCGAGTGCAACGACCGCGTGCGCGAGCTGCTCGACCCCAAGGGCGCTTCGCGGTTGTCGATCCAGGCCCTCGAGACGCTGGCCGTGATCGCCTACAAGCAACCCGTCACGCTGCCCGAGGTGATCGAGCTGCGCGGCGTCAAGTCGGGCGGCGTGATCAAGACCCTGCTCGAGAAGCGGCTGATCAAGATCGTCGGCCGCAAGGAGGTCGTCGGCCGGCCGATGCTGTACGGCACGACCCGCGACTTCCTGCTGCAGTTCGGGCTCAAGGACCTGTCGGAGCTGCCGAAGATCGAGGAGTTCGCCGACGTGCTGGGCGAGGAGGTCGAC
>JAMPXO010000055.1 GCA_023701125.1 Vicinamibacteria bacterium
ACGGCCGCGCCGCCGGTCAGCGCGGTGCCCGAGACCCGGGGCGTGCGGCCGGAGCGGATCTGGCTCGTCGAGAAGAGCGCGACCCACGAGCTGTGGAGCAACGGCCTGCGGGTGGACACCAGCCTGTCGGTGATGGGTGCGCCGCGCGCTTTCCGCGTCTTCGACCGCCAGCGCGGCCTGCAGCCCGAGGTCTTCACCGAGCCCGTCGGCATCCTGTTCCACACCTCCGAGAGCGACGTCTGGCCGCTCGACGCGGGCTTCAACGAGAACCTCCGCGACAGCACCCAGAAGCTGCTGCGCTACCTGCGCCGGAACACCACCTACCACTACCTGATCGACCGCTTCGGCCGCGTGTGGCGGGTGGTGGACGAAGGCTCGAAGGCCAATCACGCGGGCCACTCCGTGTGGGCCGACGGCTCGCGGGTGTTCCTCAACCTGAACCACGCCTTCCTGGCGGTCTCGTTCGAGACGCGCTGGGAGGGCGGCCGCGCGCTGCCGATCACCGAGGCCCAGTTCGCCGCCGGCCGCCAGCTCACGGACCAGTTGCGCCAGCGCCACGGCATCTCCACGGAAATGGCCGTCGCCCACGGGCTGACCAGCGTCAACCCGAAGAAGCGCCTGATCGGCCACCACGTCGACTGGGCCCGCGGCTTCCCGTTCGCGGCCTTCGGGCTCGCCGACCCCTATCGCGTGCCTTCGCCCGCGGTAGCGCTGTTCGGCTTCTCGTACGACGAGGAGTTCCTGCGCGTGATGCAGGAGCCGTGGCCGGGCGTGCGCCTGGCCGAGGCGACGCTCCAGCGCGAGGCCGCGGCCGCCGGACTCAGCCCCGAGGCGCTGCGCAGGCAGCGGCAGGAGCTCTACGACGCATGGATCGCGGATCAGGTGCGGGCCGACGAGGCCCGCACCTCGCTCGCGGAGGACACCGCCCCGAGCCCCGGGGCGACGGAGGACTAGGAAGACATGGCCAACGATCATCTCTGGAAGGTCGCCCAGGAAGCCGAGGAGCGCATCAACGAGATGGCCGCCACCTCCCACCCGCTGGGGGTGGACGTCGGCACCAGCAAGATCGTGGCGGCGCGCCGCCAGGGCAAGGAGCTGCAGACGGCGTCCCAGCTCAACGCCTTCATCCCGGTGCCCTACTCGAAGTTCACCGAGAAGACGCTGACCCAGAACGCGATCAGCTACTACAAGGACGGCGACGAGCTGGTCATCTTCGGCACCGCGACCGAGCACTTCGCGAACATGTTCAACGCCGAGTTCCGGCGGCCGATGGCCGACGGGCTGCTCAACTCCCGGGAGCGGCTGGGCTGGCCCGTGATCGAGGCCATCCTGCAGATGATGATCCCCAAGGCGCGGGCCAAGGACGAGGTGCTGGCGTTCTCGGTGCCCGCGGTGTCGGACGGCCGCCACTCCGGGCTCACGTACCACGAGGCCACCTTCCGCGGCTACTTCCAGTCGCTCGGCTACAACGCGATCGCGATCAACGAGGGCCTGGCGGTCGTGTTCGCCGAGCTGGAGACCGAGAACTTCACGGGCATCGGCATCTCGTGCGGCGGCGGCATGTGCAACGTCGCGCTGTCGTTCCTGTCGATCCCCTCGATCCTGTTCAGCATCCCGAAGGGCGGCGACTTCATCGACCAGGCCGTCGGCACCGTCGTCAACGAGCACGCCACCCGCGTGAAGATGATCAAGGAGGAGGGGCTCGACCTCTCCAAGGCGCCGAAGGACAAGCTGGAGAAGGCGCTCCACATCTACTACCAGGACCTGGTCGAGGAGCTGGTCGGCTCGCTGCGGCGCGCCCTCTCGCGGGCGGAGAAGCTGCCCAAGGCCGACCGCCCGCTGCCGATCGTGCTGGCCGGCGGCACCGCCAAGCCGAAGGGCTTCCGCGAGATGTTCGAGCGCACGCTGCGCGCCGAGACGATGCCGATCGAGGTCTCCGAGGTGCGGCTGGCCAACGACCCGCTGACCGCCACCGCCCGCGGCGCCCTGATCGCCGCAATGTACGAGAAGTAGCCAAAGGGCGTCGTTCGCCCGCCCCGGGTCCGCAGGAAGTCGGCCCCGGGGCGGCCCGCTCCACCTTCCCCGTCCGGAGTTCCCGCTGCCCCGCCTGATCCGTCTGGCGACCGCCCTCGTGTTGAGCCTCGCGGTCGCTCTGCCCGCGTTCGCGGTCAAGGAGTGGTACGACCACTACACCGAGGCCCGCGACCGGCTGCTGCCCGCCGGCCGCTACGACGAGGCGCTGAAGGCGCTGCAGGAGGCGATCCGCCTCAAGCCCACCTCGGGTCTCAACGAGCGCACCTACGGGCTGACTTTCGAGAACTACCTGCCGTACTACCAGATGGGCCTGTGCTACATGGGCCTGGCGGACTTCAACTCGGCGATCCGCTTCTTCAACATCGAGGAGAAGCAGGGCGCCATCAAGCGCGACACGACGCTGCAGCGGGAGCTGATCCGCAAGCGCCAGGAGGCGGAGGACCTCGAGCGCCAGCGACTGGCGCGGGTCCAGCGCACCGAGGCCGACCGCCTGCTGCGCGAGGCCGCGGAGCTGCGGCGCACTCGCCGCTACGAGGACGCGCTGGCGCGGCTGGCCCAGGCCCAGAAGGCGGCCGAGAACCTCGACGTCGACACCCAGCGCCAGGTCGCCGAGCTGCGCCAGCGAGTCGCCGACGAGATGGCCGGCGTCGCCGAGGCCGCGGCCCGCGCGAAGCGGATCGACGAGGCGCTGAGCGAGGCCCGCCGCCTGCTCGAGGCCGACGCGCTGGCCGAGGCCGTGGTGCGCTTCGACGTCGTGCTCGAGCTCGACCCCGCCCACCCGGAGGCGAGCAGCGGCAAGCGCGAGGCCCAGCAGCGGATCCGCGCCTCCCAGACCCGGGCCGAGCTGCGCGCCCGCCTGCAGGAGGGCAAGGTGCTGCTCGACGCGGGGCGGCCGGAGGATGCGCTGCGCCCGCTGACCGAAGCCGCGGCCGACCCCAGCCTCGACGAAGCTCGCGAGCTGCTGGCGCGGGCCCAGAAGACCGTCGAGGGGCTGCGCGTGCAGCGCGAATTGCAGGCCGCGGTCGACGCGCGGATGGCCGAGGGCGAGGTGCTGCTGGCCGCGCGCAAGTGGCCCGAGGCCCAGGTCCGGTTCGAGGCGGCGCTGCGTCTCGACGCCGGCAACGCCCGCGCCCGCGAGCGGCTGTCGTTCGCCGAGCGCATGACCGGCGAGGCGCTGTTCGCCCGCTTCATGCCCAACCAGCCCCCGCTGCTGGCCTTCTTCGAGCCGCGCCAGGCCCAGCTCGAACTCCGCACGCCGACGGTGGCCGTGGTCGGCGTCGCCTCCGACGACCGCGCCGTCGAGCGCGTCGAGTTCGCCCAGGGCGGCCGGTCCGTCGGCCAGGTCGTGCCGGCGCCGCGGCCCGACTTCCAGGCCCAGCGCAACGTCCGCTTCGAGAAGGTGCTGGAGCTGAAACCGGGTGCCAACACGATCTCGGTCACCGCCTTCGACGCCCAGGGCGTGAGCGTGACGGAGACCTTCGAGGTCACCCGCCGGCTGCGCTTCCACGAGACCGAGGCCTTCCTGCCGGCGGCCGCCGTGAGTGCCTTGGCGCTGGTCGGACTCGGCTTCGGCGTCCAGCGCGCGCGCCGCTCGCGGGCCGTGCGCCGTCGCTTCAACCCCTACATCGCGGGCGCCCCGGTCCGCGAGCCCGACATGTTCTACGGCCGCGAGAAGCTGATGGCGCGCATCCTCAACGTGCTCCACCACAACTCGCTGATGATCACGGGCGAGCGGCGGATCGGGAAGACCTCGTTCCTCTACCACCTGCGGCGGCGGCTGGCGGACGACACGGGCAGCGAGTACCAGTTCTTCCCCGTGCTGGTCGACCTCCAGGGCGTGAGCGAGTCCGACTTCTTCCACTCCGCGATGGGCGACGTCGTCGACGGCCTGGCGCTGTCTGCGGAGACCGCGGCAGGCCTGCGCTTCCGGCCCGAGCAGGACGAGTACGACGGCCGCGACTTCAGCCACGACCTGCAGCGGCTGGTCGAGGAGCTGAAGAAGCGGACGGCGCGCAAGGTCAAGCTGGCGCTGCTGATCGACGAGGTCGACGTGCTCAACGAGTTCTCCGAGCGCGTCAACCAGCGGCTGCGCTCGATCTTCATGAAGACCTTCTCGGAGCACCTGGTGGCGGTGATGAGCGGCGTCGGCATCCGCCGCTCGTGGAAGAGCGAAGGCAGTCCCTGGTACAACTTCTTCGACGAGGTGGAGATCACGCCGCTCTCGCGCGAGGACGCGGAGGCGCTGGTCCGCGAGCCCGTGGCGGACTTCTTCCACTTCCAGCCGGACGCCGTGCAGGCGATCCTCGACGCCTCCAGCGGCCGTCCCTACCTCGTCCAGAAGCTGTGCATCCACGCGGTCAACCGCATGCTCGAGGCCGGTCGCACCACGATCGAGCGCGGCGACGTCGACGCGGTCAGCCCTGCCGTGCTGGCCGACCACGAGCCGACCGCGCCCGGCGCGCGAGCTGTGGCAGACTGACCCCGGATGCGCAACCCCTTCATCGTGGGCAGCTTCGTGCGCGCGGAGAACTTCTTCGGCCGCGAGGCGCTGCTGCGCGACGTGCTCGAGGGACCGCGCAACAGCCTGTGGGTCGTCGGCGCTCGCCGGCTGGGCAAGACCAGCCTGCTCAAGCAGCTCGAGTACCTGGTCCAGGAGAGCGCGCAGAGTCCCTACGTGCCGCTGTACTGGGACATCCAGGGCGCGGGCGACAGCCGCGGGCTGGCCGACCTGCTGATCGAGGCGGTCGAGGACTGCGAGCCGTTCCGGCGACAGGCGGGGATCGCCGTCGAGGACCTCGAGGGCGCGCCCGTCCACGAGATGCTCGCCACCCTGCTGCGGCGCGCCGTGCGCAGCGGCTGGCGGCTGCTGCTGCTGATCGACGAGGGCGAGGAGCTGATCTCCGTCTCGAAGGCGGATCCGACGGTGCTGCCGCGGCTGCGCCGCATCCTGCAGAAGGGCCCGGAGCTGCGAGCCGTGGTGACCTCGACCCGGCGGCTGGCGCGGATCGACGACCACTCTCCGGTGGCGACGTCGCCGTTCCTGGCCGGGCTGATCCCGCCGCTCTACCTGACCCCGCTGCTGGCGCCGGAGGCGATGCGGCTGCTCGCCCGCGGCGGGCTGGAGGAGCGCGACGCGCAGCAGATCGTCGAGCGCACCGCCTGCCACCCGTTCCTGCTGCAGTTGATCGCCAGCCGCTTCTTCGAGAGCCACGACCTGGTCGCCACCATGGAGCAGGCGGCCGCGGACGAGATGGTCGCCAACTTCTTCTCGTTCGACTTCCAGACCCTCGAGGCCACCGAGCGCGACCTGCTGCGCCACGTCGCGGCGGAGGCCGGCCGTGACCGCGCGGCGCTGCTGACCGCCTCCGGCCTGGCTCCCGAGCGCACCGACGAGACGTTGCAGGCGCTGCGGCTGATGGGCTACCTGACCGAGACCGGCGGCCGCTGGAGCGTCGGCAACTGGTTCTTCGAGCGCTGGCTGCGCCGCGGCCCGGCGCCGGCCACCGAGGCAGCGGCAGAGCCGGGAGGGCGGCCATGATCATGGGCGTCAACCGGGTCGTGCCCCACGACGGGCGCGACTACCACGTCCAGGTCGAGGACCTCGGCGAGGCACAGGGAGCGTTCGAGGTCCGCGTCTACGTCGAGGGCACCGTGCTGTGGCGCAAGCGGGTCCCCTACGCGGACGTGCTCGCGCGGGCGCTGCCGCGGCTCGAGCAGGAAGAAGCGCTGCGGGCGCTGATGGAGAAGACGATCCACACGGTCCAGGCCGCGATCGTCAAGGGCAAGCTGGCCTGACGCCGTTCCTGCTCCACGGCCGCAGCCTGGCGGCCTTCGCGACGGTGCTGCTGTGGCTGGGCCTCGTGCTGCTGCCGACCAGCCTGCTGCTGGCGGCCTTCAGCCGCCTCGTCTCGCGGGCGACCCGGCTCTGCTGGATCTCCTGGTGGGCGCGCCACGGCTCGGCCATCGCGCTCGGCATTCTCGCCAAGGGCGGCGCGGCCTCGCGGCGCCAGGGTTTCGTGCCGAGCGACGCGCCGGGCATCGTGCTGATGAACCACCAGTCGGTGCTCGACGTGCTGGTGCTGTGCGTGATGACCGGCCCGCTGGTGCCGGCGTTCGTCGCCCGCGAGCGCTACGCGCGGGCGCCAGTGATCGGCACCGGCCTGTGGCTCGCCGACTGCCCGTTGATCGACCCGCAGAAGGATCGCGCCGGCGCCGTCGAGTGCCTGCGCAAGGCGATGGCCGGAGATCGCGCGATCGCCCTGTATCCCGAGGGCCACCGCTCCCCCGACGGCACGCTGCAGCCGTTCCGGCCCGCGGGCCTGCTGGCCATGCTGGCGGCGCGCCGCGTGCCGGTGTGGCTGGTCGCCACCGACGGCTTCCAGGCCGCGCGCAAGCTGCACGACCTCGCCTTCAACCTGCACCGCGTCGACGGCCGCACCGAGTTGATCGGGCGCTTCGAGCCGCCCGCGGACGAGGCGCACCTGCCGGCCTTCGTCGAGCGGCTGCACGCGGAGATGGGCGCGGGCCTGGCGCGGCTGCGCACGCGGCCCGCGACGAGTCCCGTCGGCTAGCGGCGACCGCCGCCGCCGCCGCCCGGGCCGCCGCGCCGCGGGCCGCGCCGACCCCGACCGCCAGGGCCGCCACGGCGCTCGCCGCCACCGGGGGCGCCTGCGTCGTCGGCGCTCGGGACGGGCACGCCGGAGGTCACGTCGTCCTCCTCGGTCGCCGGGTCCGCGGGAACCGGGAACAAGTGGCCCTTCAGCAACTGCACGGCCAGCCGCTCGGCTCGCGGGTGGGCCAGCAACCGACGCGAGAGCGGGGCCAGGTCGACGAGGTCCTCGACCGAGAGCGCCTGGCTGTCCTGCTCGAGCCGCTCCAGCAGCCGGTCCGCCTTGCGCTCGGCCACCTGCTCGTCCGTCGGCGGGTTGAGCTCCGAAACCGCGATCTTGTAGCGCTTGACCAGGCGGTTGAAGTTCATCAGGTCGTGGGCGCCGACCAGCGAGATCGCGCGGCCGGTCTTGCCCACGCGGCCCGTGCGGCCCGCGCGGTGGATGTACTGCTCCGGCGAGTCGGGGGTGGTGAAGATGAAGACGTGCGACAGGTCCTCGATGTCGATGCCGCGCGAGGCGACGTCGGTGGTCACCAGGTGCTTGAGCTGGCCCTTGCGGAAGGCGTCGAGCACCTTCTCGCGCTTCTTCTGCGGCAGGTCGGAGGACAGCATGCCCACCGCCAGGCTTCGCGCGCGGAGGGCGGCATGGACCTGGCGGACCTCCTCGCGGGTGTTGCAGAAGATCATCGAGGAGGCCGGCGCCTCGTACTCGATCAGCCGGTACAGGGCCGCGTCCTTGTGATGGCGCGGGGTCAGGCAGTAGAGGTGGTCGACGGCGGCGACGTAGACCTGGTCCGCCGAGAGCAGGATCCACTCCGGCTCGGCCATGTAGTGGTAGATGATGCCGCGGATGCCGAGCGGGATCGTGGCCGAGAACAGCATCGTCTGCCGCTCCGCGGGCACGAAGTTCATGATCTCGCTCATCTCGACCGCGAAACCCATGTCCAGCATGCGGTCCGCCTCGTCGAGCACGAGCGTCGTGCAGGCCGTCAGCGAGATCGTGCCGCGACGCAGGTGGTCGAGCACGCGGCCGGGCGTGCCGACGACGACCTGGGCGCCGCCGCGCAGGCCCTCGAGCTGGCGGTCCATCGAGTCGCCGCCGTAGATCGACTCGACCTTCAGGCCCTTGGCCGCGCCCAGCTCGGTGATCTCCTGGGCGACCTGCACGGCCAGCTCGCGGGTGGGGGTCAGCACCAGCGCCTGCACGACCGCCTTCGCGCCGTCGATCTTCTCGACGATCGGGATGCCGAAGGCGGCGGTCTTGCCGGTGCCGGTGCGCGACTGGACGATCAGGTCGCGGCCCGCCAGGGCCCGCGGCAGGGTCTCGAGCTGACAGTCGGTCGGCGCGACGTAACCCTTGTCCGCGAGGCTCTTCAGGGTCTCGGGGGAGAGATTCAAGGAGGCGAAGGTCTTGCTCGCGGCCACCAATTCCATAACGGGAAATTATCCCTCTCCGGCTCCCCCCACGCAAACCCTCACGTGGACGCCCCGGCCCGGTACGCTTAGACTTGTCGTTTTGGCCCCCTGGAGGGGCGCGCGACCCCATGATTCACGTCGAAGGACTCACCAAGCGTTTCGGTGAGCGGGTGCTGCTCGAGGACGTCTCGTGGCACGTCAAGAAGCGCGACCGGATCGGCCTGTCAGGCCCCAACGGTTCCGGCAAGACCACCCTGCTCAAGATGCTGGCCGGCATGGAGGAGCCCGACGAGGGCTCGATCCGGATGGCCTCGGACACGACGATCGGCTACCTGCCCCAGGACGGCATCGTCCACAAGGGCCGGACGCTGATCGAGGAGCTGACGCTCGCCTTCACCGAGTTGCTGAAGCTGAAGGCGGAGCTCCACGACATCGAGGACAAGCTCGCCCACGACGACGACACGGGCGCTGCCCACGAGAAGCTGCTCGAGCGCTACTCGGAGATCCAGGAGCGCTTCAAGCACCTCGGCGGCTACGAGATGGACGGGGCGATCGCGGACGTCATGCGCGGCCTCGGCTTCAAGCCCGAGGAACAGAGCCGGCGCTGCGAGGAGTTCTCCGGCGGCTGGCAGATGCGGATCGCGCTCGGCAAGCTGCTGCTGGCACGGCCCAACCTGCTGCTGATGGACGAGCCGACCAACCACCTCGACCTGCCCGCCCGCAACTGGCTCGAGGAGTACCTCGAGGACTACCCGGGCTCGGTCGTGCTGGTCTCCCACGACCGCTACTTCCTCGACTCGACGGTCAAGCGCATCACCGAGGTCGGGCTGCGCACGCTGACCGACTACCACGGCAACTACTCGCACTACGTCACCGCCCACACCGCGGCGATGGACCGGCTGCGGGAGGCGCACCGCCGGCAGAGCGAGGAGATCGAGAAGACGCAGGCGTTCATCAACCGCTTCCGCTACACGGCGACCAAGGCGCGCCAGGTCCAGAGCCGGATCAAGCTGCTCGACAAGGTCGAGCGGATCGAGATCCCGCCGGAGCGCAAGAAGATCCGCTTCCACTTCCCCGACGCCCCGCGCCCCGGCCGCGTGCTGATGGAGCTGAAGGGGCTGCGCAAGGCCTACGGCGCCAACGTCGTGCTGAACGGCATCGACCTGCACATCGAGCGCGGTGACCGGCTGGCGCTGGTCGGCCCCAACGGCGCCGGCAAGTCGACGCTGATGCGGGTCATCGCCGGCGTCGACCACTTCGACTCCGGCGAGCGGATCGAGGGCCACAAGGTGGTGCTCGACTACTTCGCGCAGGACCAGGCAGCGGTGCTCAACCCCTCGCGCACGATCTACGAGGAGATGTCGTCGGGCAGCCCGACCACGATGGTGCCGATGATCCGCACCATCCTCGGCGGCTTCCTGTTCTCCGGCGACGACGCATACAAGAAGGTGGCCGTGCTCTCCGGCGGCGAGCGCAACCGCGTCGCGCTGGCCCGCATGCTGCTCAACCCGAGCAACCTGCTGGTGCTCGACGAGCCGACCAACCACCTCGACCTCGATTCGAAAGAAGTCCTGCTCGACGCGCTGCTCGACTACACGGGCACCATCGTGTTCGTCTCCCACGACCGCTACTTCGTCGACCGGCTGGCCAACAAGGTGGTCGAGGTCGGCGGCGGCCAGGCCCTCTTCTACCCCGGCGGCTACGAGGACTTCCTCTATTTCAAGAAGCAGCGCGCCGCGGGCCTCGACGTGGCGCTGCCGAAGGCGCCTGTGCCGGCTCCGGAGAAGACGGAGCGGCATGCCGCGGCGCCGCCCACCCCGGCCGCGAAGCCGAAAACCGAAGCCGCGCCCGCCGCGAAGGCCCCGGCTCACGCCGCATCGGCCAAGGGCAAGCCCGCCAAGGCCGAAGCCGCGAAGCCCAGCTACGACCCGCTGGCCCCGCGCCTGCGCACGAAGGAGGCGGCGCCCGACCGCGCGGCCGAAGAGCGCGAGCGCAAGCAGCGCGAGCGCGAGGCGAAGAAACGCGAGCAGCGGGTGAAGGAACTGGAGGCGCGGATCGCGGCGACGGAGACCGCGGTCAAGGCGCTGGAGGCGGCGATGGCCGCGCCCGGCTTCTACGACGACCGCGCGGCCGCCGAGAAGAAGGTCGACGAGCACAAGAACCTGATGTGGGAGGTCGGCGACCTGATGCACCAGTGGGAGATGCTGCAGGCCGAGGCGGAGGCCGAGGCCGTTCCCACCCGGGGCTAGCGGCGGGCCTCGCGCTCGAGCAGCTTGGCGAACTTGAGGAACGTGTAGAACGCGTTGAGCAGGCTGACCGCCAGGCCGGCCCGGCCGAGCCGGAAGCCGCCGCGCAACACGTAGTTGCGAAACAGGGCCCACGCCGGCGTCGCCCACAACCGGAACCCGCTGCCACGCACACCGCGCTCCCAGGCATCGCCGGCCCACAGCGTCGTGTAGCGGTCGATCCGGCGCAGGTGGTCGGACACGTCCGCGTAGGGATAGTGGAGGAGTTCGCCGTTCAGGCGCCCCACCTCCCCCTGCACGCTCACCGACTCGTGCACGCGCCCTCCCTCCCACGCCGCGCGGCGGCGGTCGAACAACCGCACCTGCAGGTCCGGGTACCAGTCGGTCGCGCGGATGAAGCGCCCCAGGTAGAAGGCCGCCCGCGGCATGGCGTACCCGGCGCACGGTGGTTCGCTGCGGAGCAGTGCCTGGACCGCGGCGCGCAGGCTTTCGTCGACCACCTCGTCGGCATCGACCGCGAGCACCCAATCGTGGCGGGCCTGGGCTGTCGCGAAGCGGCGCTGGGTGGTGAAGCCCGGGAACGGCGCGTTGACGATCACCCGCGCCCCGGCGGCGGCCGCGATCTCGCGGGTGCGGTCGGTCGAGCCCGCGTCGACGACGACGATCTCGTCGCAGAACGCGACGCTGGCGAGGGCCCGCTCCAGCCGCGCTTCCTCGTCGAGCGTGATCAGCACCGCCGAGACGGGGGGCACGGCCCGGGCCCTAGAGGCCGGCCCGGTCGCGAGCGGACTTGCGGGCGATGTCGCGGAGCAGGTCGAGCGCGTTGGCCTCGTCGGATCCGAGCGGCTCCACGGCCTCCAGCTCGTCGATCTCGGCCACCTCGGCGATCTCGGCCTCGGCCGGCACCTCGAGGTCCGCGGCGAAGGCGCGGATCGGCTCCAGGTCGGCCAGGGCGGAGCGGAAGCGCTGCGCCAGCAACTCGGCCAGTGCCAGCGAGATCTTGGCGAACAGCAGCGGCGCCGTGCCGACCAGGCCGAGCAGATCCTCGCGCGACATGTGGCGCAGGCGGGCGTCGGTGCGCGCACGGACGTCGTTGGTGCGCGGCAGCCCGTCGACGAAGCCGACCTCGCCGACCACGCCGCCCGGGCCGATCCGCGCCAGCACGATGCCGAGCCCGGTGTCGACGACCTCGACCTCCCCCGACTCCACCAGCACGAGGTCGGAAGGCGGATCCCCCCGGTGCAGGATGGTCTCGCCCGCGGCGACGCTCCAGACGCCCATGGCGTCGATCAGGCGCGCGTGCTCCTGCTCGTCCAGGTAGGCGACCAGGTCGCCGGTCCTCGTCTCGGGCCACCAGTTTCCGGGCATGCGCGATCCTAACCTTTCCGCTCGATCCGCGAGAGCCAGGCGAACAGTGCCGCGGTCATCTCGGCTTCCACCTCGGCTGCGGTGCGGCCCGAGCGCTTGAGCACGCCAAACGAGTGATCGGCACCTTCCAGCCGCACCAGCGTGGCGCCCGGTCCGAGCCGGCCCGTCACGGCCTCGATCAGGTCGAAGCGCGCGAAGTCGTCGCGGGTGCCCTGCAGGAACAACATGGGCGCGGCGATCCGCGGCAGGTGGGCGTCGCGCAACTGGTGCTCCTTGCCCGGCGGGTGCAGCGGGTAGCCGAAGAACACCAGCCCGTCGCAGGCGAGTCCGCTCGCAGCGGCCATCGACGCCATCCGCCCGCCCATCGACTTGCCGCCGAGGACCAGCGTGCGTGGGCGCAGCCGCTCGCGGGCCAGCGCCGCGACAGCCGCGACGGTGCGCTCGAGCTTCGGCGCCGAGTCGGGCCGGCCGCGGCCCGCCTCGCTGTAGGGGAAGTGGAACAGCACTGCCGCGCGGCCGCTCTGCGCGATCGCCTCGGCGATCCGCAGCAGGAACGGCGTGCGACGCGTCCCGCCGGCGCCGGGGCCCAGCACCAGCACGCTCTCGCCTGCCCCGTGGACGGACGCACTGGTCGCCTCGCCGCCCGCGTCGAATGCCCACTCCGTGGCCACCCTCGTCCCTCCGGCCGCGATGCTACACTCGCCGGCGGCGGTGCCCCCCCTTGTACGAGTCCTGGTACGGCTTCACCGAGAAGCCCTTCAGCCTGACCCCTGACCCGAAGTACCTGTACCTGTCCCCCAGGCACACCGAGGCATTCGCCCACCTGCAGTTCGGCCACCGCGAGCGCGGCGGCTTCGTCGTCATCACGGGCGAGGTCGGCACCGGCAAGACGACGCTGGCCCGCTACTTCCTGGGCCAGCTCGGCGCGGCGGCCGAGGCGACCACGACCGCGATGGTGCTCTACCCGGCGGTCACCGCGCCGGAGCTGTTGCGCTCGATCCTCGACGACTTCCACGTCACCGCCCGCAGCGAGTCGCTCAAGGACTGCGTCGATGCCCTCCACCGCTTCCTGCTCCAGGAGCGCGAGGCGGGCCGCCACGTGCTGCTGCTGATCGACGAAGCGCAGGACCTCTCGCCCGAGGTGCTGGAGCAGGTACGGCTGATCTCCAACCTCGAGACCGACACCGAGAAGCTGCTGACGATCGTGCTGATGGGCCAGTCCGAGTTCGCGGAGATGCTCTCGCGCCGCGAGCTGCGCCAGCTCGCCCAGCGGGTGACGGCCCGCTACCACCTGACCCCGCTCGACAAGGGCGAGGTCGAGGACTACGTGCGGCACCGGCTGCAGGTCGCGGGCGGCGCGGGCAAGGTCGGCTTCACCCGCGACGCGCTGAAGGCGCTGCACCGGGAGACCGGCGGCGTGCCGCGGCTGCTCAACCTGGTCTGCGACCGCGCCCTGCTCGGTGGCTACGTGGCGGGGGTCCGCACGATCGAAGCCGACCTGATCGCGCGCGCGCGGCGCGAGGTCCACGGCGAGCGCCCTGCAGGGCGCTCGCCGTGGACGGGTCCGCTCGCCGCGGCGGCCGCCATCGTGGTCGTCGCGGCGGCGGCCGGCGCCTGGATCGCGCGCGGCAACCCGGCAGCCGAGGCCCACCAGGGCGAAGCGGCGGCGACAGCGGCGGTCGACACACCGGCGACCACGCCGCTCGAACCGGTGCTGCTCGGCTTGCCTGGCGCCGCCTCCGAGGCGACCGCCGTGCAGGCTGTCGCCGCGCTGTGGCCGCAGGGCCCGACGCTGCAGCGGGCCGGCTTCCGCACTCACCTCGAGCAGTTGCGCCGTTTCGATCTGCCGGCCGCGCTCGAGATGTTCCACCCGTCGCGGCGCGACACCTGCTGGGTCGGCCTGCTGCAGCTCGACGCGGCCACGGCGCTCGTCACCACGGGCGCGGCCCCGTTCCGCGTCTCGGTGCTCGAGCTCGACCGCTTCTGGACGCGCCAGGCGACGTTCCTGTGGCGCGACGGCCAGGAAGGCGTGCCCGGCGCGCGCGAGGCCTGGACCCGCGAGGCCCTCGCCCGCATGGGGCACCTGGCCGAGGGCGTTCCCCTGGCCGAGGGAGTCACCCGCTTCCAGCGCGAGCACGGCCTGGCCGTCGACGGGCTCGCGGGCAGCCGCACGCTGATGGCGCTGTTCAGCCAGGGGCCGGACCCGCGACCACGACTGACGCAGGCGGGGAGCGCGCGGTGAGCCTGATCCTCGAGGCCCTGCGCAAGCTGGAGCGCGAGAAGCAGGCGGCCGACCGCCCCGGCTTCGTCGTGCTGCCCGCGGCGAGCTGGGGCGAAGGCCGCTCGCGAGCCGGACTGCTGTTCGGGCTGGTATTGCTGTGCGCCGTGTTCACAGCGCTCGGCATCGGCCTCTACATGGGCGCGCTGCGCACGGCCCGGGTCCGCGAACAGGTCGCCCAGCCGACGCCGGCAGCGCCGCAGGCGCCGATCGATCCGCTGCCCGCTCCTTCCGCGGCGCCCGCGACGCCCGGCCCGGCCACCGCCGCGACGCCCACGCGGCCCGTGCCGCCCTACGTCGAGCAGCCGACGACCGCTGCGCCGGCCGTCGCAGCGCCGACCTCGCCCGCCGTCTCGCCGACGACGTCCGCTGTGGTGGAGCCCGAACTCGTGGCCGACGCCGCCGAGGGCGAGCCCCTGGCCGCGCCCGTGACCGCCGCCACGCCCGCCGCCCCGCGGCGGACGGGGCCCTCGCTCGTGCTGACCGCGATCGGCGCGCGCGACGGCCGCGCCGTCGCGGTGATCGACGACCGCCTCGTCCACGAGGGCGACGAGTACGACGGCTGGCGCGTGATCGCGATCGGCACCGACAGCGTCCTTGTCCAGTACAGGGGCGAGCGCCGCACGCTGCGCTTCCAGTGAAGCCCCACCTGCGGGGGCTGCTGCCCGAAGAAGTCCCGGCGCTCTTCCCCGAGGCCGGCCTGAGCCCGACCCTCGCCCGGCGGGTGGCCAACCGCGTGTCCGCGCAGTACCGCGACGACCTGGCCGGCGTGAACGGCCTGTCGAAGCGGGCCACCGCGGCCCTGCTCGCGGCCACCCGGCTCGACCGCCTCGCCCTCGCCGACCGCCGCGCCAGCGCTGTCGACCCGTTCGTCAAGTACCTGTTCCGCGCGGCCGACGGCAAGGTGTTCGAGACCGTGCGCATCCCGCTCGAGAAGCCGCGCTTCAGCGTGTGCGTGTCGTCGCAGGTCGGCTGCGCGCTGGAGTGCGCGTTCTGCGAGACCGGCCGGCTCGGCTTCGCGCGCAACCTCGAGCCGTGGGAGATCGTCGACCAGGTGCTGGCCGTGCGCGCCGACTCGCCCGAGCGCCCGGTCACGGGCGTGGTGTTCCAGGGCCAGGGCGAGCCGTTCCAGAACTACGACAACGTGCTGAAGGCCGCCGCCCTGCTGCGCCACCCTTGTGGGCCGCGGATCGGCTCCGACCGCATCACGATCTCGACCGTCGGCCTGCTGCCTCAGATCGAGCGCTACGTCGACGAAGGCCACCCCTACCGGCTGATCCTCTCGCTCACCTCGGCGCTGCCCGACAAGCGGGCCGAGTTGTTGCCGGTCGCGCGGCGCTGGGCGGTGCCCGATCTGATCGCGGCGATGAAGCGGCTCGCCGCCCGCCAGCGCAACGTGATCAACATCGCCTGGGTGTTGATGGGCGGCGTCAACGACGACCCCGCGGAGGCGCGCGAGCTTTCCCGCCTGCTCGCCGGCGCCCCGGCCCGCATCTCGGTGATCGACGTCAACGATCCGACGGGACGTTACCGGCGGGCCACCGACGGCGAGCGCAACCGCTTCTTCTCGGCGCTGGCCGAGCATCGCCTGGGCTTCGTGCGCCGCTACTCGGGCGGCCCGGACATCCATGCCGCGTGCGGCATGCTGGCCTCGACGGCGCGCGGCGGCGCTACGCTTCCGGCATGAGCCTCGATCGGCTGCCCACTCCCTGTCCCGTGATCGACCTCGACGTGCTCGAGCGCAACCTCGCGCGGATGGCGCTGCGCGCCCAGGCCGCAGGCGTCGCCCTGCGGCCCCACGCCAAGACCCACAAGACGCTGCAGATCGCGCGGCGCCAGCTGGCGGAGGGCGCGGTCGGCCTGACGGTCGCCAAGACGGGCGAGGCCGAGGTGTACGCGGCGGCGGGCTTCGACGACCTGTTCATCGCCTACCCGGTGGTCGGCCTCGGCAAGCCCGAGCGACTGCTGGCGGTGGCCCGTCGCGCGCGGCTGGCCGTCGGCGTCGACTCGGTCGAAGGCGCGCGGGCGCTCGGCGCACCGTTCGCGGCCGCCGGCATGCATTTGCGGGTGCGGATCGAGATCGACTGCGGTCAGCACCGCACCGGCGTGCTGCCCGAGGACGCCGCGGCGCTCGCGCGCCAGGTCGCCCCGCTGCCCGGGCTCGAGCTCGAGGGCGTGTTCACCCACGGCGGGCACGCGTACGGCTGCACCACCGACGCCGCCCGCGAGGAGCGCGCGCGGGAGGAGGCGACGCGGGTCGCCCAGGCCGCCGACGCGATTCGAGCGGCCGGCCTGCCCTGCCCCGTCGTCTCGCTCGGTTCGACGCCCACCGCAGCGACCGCCATGGCCGGCGTCGGCATCACCGAGGTGCGGCCCGGCAACTACGTCTTCCACGACGCCACCCAGGTCGCGCTCGGCAGTTGCGGGCTCGAGGACTGCGCGCTCACCGTGCTCGCGACCATCGTCAGCGTGCCCGCCGCCGACCGCGCGGTGCTCGACGCGGGGAGCAAGGCGCTGGCCGCGGACGTGCGCCGGCCGACGCCCGATGGCCACGGCATCGTCGTCGGCACCTCCAGCCGGCTGACCTCGCTGTCCGAGGAGCACGGCGTCGTCTCCGTGGCCGCAGGCGACTCCTTCCACGTGGGCCAGCGCGTGCGGGTGATCCCCAACCACGCCTGCGTCGTCTCCAACCTCCACGACGTGCTCTACGCGGTGCGCCGCGGCGAGGTCGAAGAAGGCTGGCCGGTCGCCGCGCGCGGCCGGGTGGAGTAAGGGGGCGGGTTCCGGCACCGGGCGTTCACGTTCATTTACTTGACTAGTCAATCATTGCTCAGTTAAGTTTCTCGGCATGGAACGCGGGACCAGCCGAATCCGCCAGGAGCTTCGCCAGCGACGGCCCTTTCCGTCGCGCAGGCAGGAGGGCATCGTGGCGCTGCTGCGCACCGCCGACGTGGTCAAGCGACTGGTGACGGCGGTCTTCGAGCCCCACGACCTGACGCCGCAGCAGTACAACGTGCTGCGCATCCTGCGCGGCGCCGGCCCCGACGGCCTGCCCACGCTGGAGATCGGCACGCGGATGATCGAGCAGGCGCCGGGCGTGACGCGGCTGCTGGATCGGATCGAGGCCAAGGGGCTGGTCGCCCGCGAGCGTTGCCCGCGTGACCGGCGCCAGGTGCTGTGCCGCATCACGCCGCCGGGGCTGGAGTTACTCGCCCGCCTCGACGCGCCCGTGCAGGCGGCTGGCGAAGCCTGCTTCGGCGCGCTGCGGCCCGCCGATGTCGAACGCCTGATCGAACTGCTCGATGCGATCCGAGCTCCCCATACGCACGCGGAGCCCGCGGACGCCTGAACCGTTCCCCTTTCTCTTCCCCTCATTCCCTGGAGGCCATTGAACCCATGAAGTCCCTGTCCCTGCTGTTCGCCGCTGCCCTCGCCGCCGTCCCCGCCCAGGCCGCCGAGGTCTGGACCGTCGACAAGACCCACTCCGAGGTCGGCTTCTCGGTCCGCCACCTCGGCGTCGCCCGCGTCCGCGGCCACTTCAACGACTACGCAGTGCGGATCGAGGCCGACCCGGCGAAGCCCGAGAACTCGAAGGTCGAGGTCGTGATCCAGGCGGCCAGCATGGACACCCAGAACGAGGGCCGCGACAAGCACCTGCAGTCGCCGGACTTCTTCGACGTGGCCGCCCACCCGGTGATCACGTTCAAGAGCACCGCGATCAGGGCGGCGGGCAAGGACCTGTACCACGTGACCGGCGACTTCACGATGCGCGGCGTGACGAAGCAGCTCACGATCCCGGTCACGTTCATGGGCTTCTCGAACATGCGCGGCACGGACAAGTCGGGCTTCGAGCTGGAGACGACGATCAACCGCAAGGACTACGGCGTGTCGTGGAGCGCCGTGCTGGACAACGGCGGGCTTGTGGTCTCGGACGAGGTGAAGATCGAGATCGCGCTCGAGATGAACAAGGAGAAGGCGGAAGCGCCGGCTGCGGCGAAGTAGCCGACTCGACGGGGAGTTGAGGGCGCGCTCCGGCAGGAGCGCGCCTCTTCTTATTGCGGGCTGCGAGCGCCGGCCAGCAGCAGGCGCTCCGCGAGCACCAGGGCGTCGATCGGCCAGTACTTCGCCGGCCGCGGATTGCGAGCCGACGCCGTCGGCCGGCAACTGAGCACCAGGCGTGCCCAGCGCGCCGGCACCGCGGCGCGGCCGTGGATCGCTCCGAGCAGCGCACCGGCGATCGCGGCGTTGGTGTCGGTGTCGCCACCCCGGCGCACCGAGCGGACCACCCCTTCTTCGACCGAGGCGGCGTGCAGCGCCTCGAAGAACGCATTCTGCAACGCGATCAGCACGAAGCCCTGGGTGCTGGCGTCGGCGACGCGCGGCCCGTCGGCCGCCGCCAGCAGCGCGTCGAGCACCGGCTTCTCCGCCCCCGCCCGGCGCGCCCAGGCGACTGCCGCATCCCATGCCGCGCGACCGCCGTCTCCGTGGCGCAGCGCGTGGCCGATCGCGACCACGAACGCCGCGCAGGCGTCGCCACACACCGGGTGCGGGTGGGTCAACGCGCTGTCCGTGCGCGCCAGTTCGGCGGCCGCCTCGGCGGGCTGCTCGTGGGCGAAGAGGGCGAGCGGCGCGATCCGCATCAGCGAGCCGTTGGCCTGGCTGTCTCCCTTCGGATGGCCCGACAACGCGGCTCGCGTGGTGGCGCCGATGTCGAACGGGCCCGACGCGCCCCACGCCTGATAGGCGGAGAACGTGGCCGTCGGGTCGTAAGCGCCCGCGGCGACGATCGACCGCGCCAGCGTCAGCGCCATCTCGGAGTCGTCCGTCGGCTGCCCGGCGAGGGTGTTCCAGGTGCCCCCGTCCTGCAGGTCGCGAGGGCCCTCGCCCCACTCCGCGGCGATCGCGGCCGCGCTCTGGAACTCGACCAGGCTGCCGAGGCTGTCCCCGGCGAGTTGGCCCAGCAGCGCGCCCTGCGCACGCGACAGCCGCCCCACATCGCGCACGGTACGGCCGCGCTCGAGCATCGCGGGCTGGAAGGCCGCGACCGAGCCCTCGAGCGAGCCCCGCCACTCGCGCCGGAGCAACTCCGCGGCGACCTCGGCCGAGCCCGCGAACGCGCGCTGGCAGTTGCTCCGACCGTCCTCCGCGTACCGCACCGGCAGCCCGTCCTGGTCGAGCAGCACCCCGCCCGCGCCACGCAGCAGCGCGTGGCCACCGGCGTAGTCCCAGGCGCCGGGCGCGAACAGCGACACGGCCGCGGCCGCCTCGCCCGCGGCCAGCAGCGCGAGCCGATGGGCGATGCTGACCACCGCGCGGAAGCGGGCCGGGCGCAGCGCGGCGAGGTTGCCCTCGGGCCGGCGGTCGCCGCCGGAGGAGACCAGCACGACGTCGAGCGGGCCCAACTGGTCGGGCATCGCGGGCGGCACGGGCACGCCGTCGCGGGTCAGCGGGCCACAACCCTCGGCCCAGGCATAGAGGCTGCCGGCGTCGTCCGGGTAGGCGAACGCAAACACCACGCCCAGCACCGGCAGGCCCGCGTGGGCGAGGCCGATCGAGACGGAGCTGCCGCGGCGGCCGACGAGGTAGTCGCGGGTGCCGTCGTTGGGGTCGACGAGCCAGACGGGAGCACCGGGAGCGCCGGCAGCGCCGCCGGTCTCCTCGCCCAGGAACCCGAAGTCGGGGAAGGCCGCCTGCAGCCGGGCCCGAATCGCGTGCTCGGCCTCGACGTCGGCGTCGGCCTTGTCGGGGCCGTGACCACGCGGCCCTCCGGCGCGGTGGAAATCGGCGGCGAGGATCGCGCCGGCCTCACGGGCAGCGGCGATCGCGGTCTCGAGCGGCACCTGGAGCGGGATCACACCGCGATTCTACGCGGCTCGATCACTCGCCCTCCGCGGCCGGCACGAAAGCCTCGCAGCGGACCACGGGCTGCGGTGGGTAGCGCTTGAGCAGCGGGCAGTGGATGAACACACTGCCGCGGTCGGTCGTCACGTAGCGCGGCGGTGCGGCGCAGCCGTGGCAGAGGGAGCCGGGGAACGGGCGTCCGCCCCCCACGCGGGGGGCGTCGCTCACGGTCGCGGTCGGCGCGGAGGGATCAACTCGGCGCGGTGGCGGTCGCGGCGACTCAGCATCTCGAACGAGCTGTGCAACTCGTGGGTGTCCTCTTCCCCGAGCCCGTAGGCGCGCCCGACGTCGTCGATGCAGTTCTGGTCGGGCGTCGGGGACGCGCCGCCGACCACGTCCTCCCCCACGTACTCGTTGTCCAGCGCCGGGACGTCCGGGTCGCCCACTCGCATGGCTTCGTCTTCGTGCGGGATCTCGACCCGGCGCGGGCGGGTCGTCAACGGCGGCAGCCCCGTGCGCAACGCCTCGACGGCAACCGCCGTTCCGGAGCGCACGTGCGCCACCGAATCGGGCGGCAACGACTCGAAGCCCGGGGGGCGGGACGGCACCTTCTTCACGTCTCAACCCTGCGCCTCGCCAGCCGGGCCCGTCAAGGGGATTCGGCCGGGTCGAAGCCTTGAAGCGGCGGCCGGCCGCGACGACAATGAGAGCTTCCGCGCGCCGCCCGGCGCGCGCCACGGAGGGATCAAGCGATGGGCCGGATGGACGAGGTCGACTACAAGATCTACGGCGACGACATGCAGTTCGTGGAGGTCGAGCTCGACCCCGAAGAGGCGGTCGTCGCCGAAGCCGGCGGCATGATGTTCATGGACGACGGCATCGAGATGGAGACCATCTTCGGCGACGGCTCGCAGCAGAGCTCGGGCTTCCTGGGCAAGCTGATGGGCGCGGGCAAGCGGCTGCTGACCGGCGAGTCGCTGTTCATGACGATCTTCGTCAACAAGGCCTCGGGCAAGAAGAAGGTCGCGTTCGGCGCGCCCTACCCCGGCAAGATCGTCGCCATCGATCTCTCCGAGGTGGGTGGCACGTTCATCGCGCAGAAGGATTCGTTCCTGGCCGCGGCCAAGGGCGTGCAGGTCGGGATCGCGTTCCAGCGCAAGATCGGCGCCGGCCTGTTCGGCGGCGAGGGCTTCATCATGCAGAAGCTCGAGGGCGACGGGCTGGCGTTCGTGCACGCCGGCGGCACGCTGTACGAGCGCACGCTGACCGCCGGCGAGATGCTCCGCGTCGACACCGGCTGCATCGTCGGCTTCCAGCCCTCCGTCGACTACGACGTCCAGTTCGTCAAGGGCGTCAAGACCGCGCTCTTCGGCGGCGAAGGCCTGTTCTTCGCGACCCTGCGCGGGCCGGGCAAGGTGTGGCTGCAGTCGCTGCCATTCTCGCGGCTGGCGGGCCGCATCTTCGCGGCGGCGCCGCAGATGGGTGGCGGCGGACGCGGCGAGGGCTCGATCCTCGGTGGCGTCGCCCTCGGCAGCCTGCTCGGCGGCGACGAGTAATACCAGCGTCGGGTTCCGGCGCCGGGCGGAGCCCGGCGCCGGTCCCATGGGCCTACCGCTTCTCCAGGCGGTACACGCGGTCGCAGTCGCTGCCGTCGGGCTTGCGGGTGACCAGCACCAGTTCGCCCAGGTCCTGCCACAGCGCGGGATCGGGGCGCCGCCGGCCCGGAGCCAGCGGCGACAGGATCAGGTAGGTCGGCTTGCGACTCGTCCAGTCCTCGAGCGCCCAGCGCGCGTTGCCCGCCAGCAGGTCGACATCGTCCAGCGCGAAGCGGGCGTCGCGCTCGTGGGCCAGTTGCAACGCCCACGCGGTCGTGCGCCGCGAGCCGCTGTGGGTGACCACGTAGATCCCCGTCGGTTGGCGCGCGGCCTCCGCCTCGAGGAAGGCGAGCGTCTCCACGACCCCGTAGCCCGACGGCCAGGCGTCGACGAACTGCTGGCGGTCGATCGCCGGCAGCGGCGCCTCGCGCGGATCGGCGAGCAGGGCCGCATCGAACCGCAACGGCAGCGCCACGCCCAGCGCGAGGATCACCGCTCCCGAGAGCGCTCCCCCGCCTGCGGCCCGCCAGGCCGCCACCAGGCCGGCGCCGGCCAGCAGGCACAGCGGCGCGATCGCCGGCACCACGTAGCGCGGAAACCACAACGTCGACACGGCCAGCAGCACGAGCAGCGGCACGCCCGCGGCGAGCGCCGCGAACGTCTCCGCCCCGCTCCGCTTCCACAGGCCGCGCAGGGCCGCGCACACGGCCAGCGCCAGGAGCGCGGGCGTCAGATAGGCCCACAGCCACTCGCCGAGCAGTGAGGCATTGACCATCAGGCGCGGGGCCAACTGGCCCTCGTCCTTGTCGATCGCGACGCGCACCGTCGAGGTCTGGCGAAAGAACACCACCAGCGGCCAGCCCGCCGTCGCCGTGAACACGGCGAGAGCGCCAGCCGCGCGGCGCCAGGCGCCGCGGTCGCGCGGCGCCAGGCACGCCACGGCCAGTAGCGGCAGCCCTGCGAAGAGCACGCCCAGCGCCTTCGAGAACACCGCGCCGGCCAGCAGCAGCCCGGTCGCGATCGGATAGCGGCGGCGCGGCTCGCGGGCCATCGCCACCGCCGTCCACAGCGCGAGACCGGAGAAGGCGGCGCCGTGCGGGTCGGTCAGGAACAGCCGCTCGTGGAACACCGCGAACGGCACCACCGCGTAACAGAGGCCCGCCGCGAACGCCGTCGGTTCATCCCACAGGCGGCGCGCCGCGAGCGTGACGCCGACCAGGGCCAGCACGCTGAGGAGCGCGGTGACCACCCGCGCCGCCAGCACGGCCTCGGGACCGGGCGGTACGACCAGCGCGCCCAGGAACACCCCGAGTCCCTTGCCGTACTGCCAGGGTTTCTCCAGGTTGAAGCCTTCGCCGATCTGCACGGACCAGCGCGCGTGGCCGACCTCGTCCAGGAACGGCGGCAACGCGTCGAGCGCCACCAGGCGCAGACCGAGGTGCAGCGCCAGCAGGGCCAGCCACGGAGCCAGGCGCCGCGCCATCACACGCGCCCCGCACGGAGGTGGACGACGGCGAGCCCGAGCCCCAGCACCAGCAGGCCGACGCCGTCGGCAACCGGCGTCGGCCACAGCAGCGCGAGCGCCGCGACGACCCGCACGGGTAGCGGCACCGCCGCCGCCCGCAGCACCCGCGGCGCCACCAGCAGCGCGAGGCCCGCCGCGGCCGTCAGCGTGGCCAGCGCCGACGCGGAGGCGGGCCCCTCGAGCAGCAGCGCTTCGCCACCGGGGGCGAGGAACGCGAACGGCACCAGGAACGCCGGCAGCGCCCACAACAGCGCGCTGCGCATCGTCTCGCCCGGGGCCGCGCCGAGTTGTGCCGCCACCGCGTGGCACGACAGCGCCGTCGGCGGCGAGACCTCGGAGAGCACCGCATAGGTGAACACGAACAGGTGCGCCGCGGGCAGCGAGGCGCCGGCCTCGACCAGCGCGGGAGCGACGGTCACGGCCGCGATCGCGTAGCTGGCCGTGATCGGCAGCGCCAGCCCAAGCACGACCAGCACCAGCGCCGACAGCACCGCGACGCCCGCCAGCGAGCCGCCCGCGGCCTGGACCACGATGCCCGAGAGCTTCAATCCAAGGCCCGTGAGGTTGAGCGCGCCGACCAGCAGGCCCGCCGTCGCGCACGCCGCCGCCACGGGCAGCAGCGACTCCCCCGCGTCCTCGACGGCGGCGACCAGCTCGCGCGGCTGCCGTTCCGCCGCGGGCAGCAGCAGGCCCGTGACCAGCGCGAGGGCGATCCCCGCGATCGCCGCCAGCGTCGGCGAGTAGCCGAGCAGCAGCGCCGCAAACAGGGCAACCAAGCTACCGAGGTGGGGCCAGCCGGCGCGCAAGGTCGAGACCAGTTGCGGCGCCGTCTCGCCGTCCGCGTCGTCCCCCGCCTGGGCCTCGACCCGCAACAACAGGCCGAGGTAGTAGAGCGCACAGGGCACGATCGCCCAGCGCACGACGTCGGCGTACGCTGCACCCGTCAGCTCCGCCATCAGGAACGCGGCCGCTCCCATCACCGGCGGCGAGAGCACGGCGCCGACGCCGCCGGCCGCCAGCAGGCCGCCGGCACTGGCCGGGGAGTACCCGGCGCGCAGCAGCAGCGGACCGGCCACGCTGCCGAGGGTGACCGCGGTGGCGACGCCCGAGCCGCTGGGGCCGCCGAGCAGGAACGACGCGAGCGTCACCGCGCGCCCCGCGCCCCGGCGCCCGGCTCCCGCCGCGGCCCGCGCGACGTCGAGGAAGAAGCGGCCGGCCCCGGTGCGGTCGAGCACGGCGCCGTACAGCGCGAACAGCGCGACGAAGGTCGACGACACCGCCAGCGGCGCGCCGAACAGGCCCTCGAGGCCGAGGAACTGGAAGGCCAGCACCCGTTCCCACGAGTAGCCGCGGTGTCCGAACGGCGCCGGCAACGCCGCGCCGAACACGGCATAGAGCAACGCCCCCAGCCCCAGCACCGGCAACGCGAGCCCGGTCGTGCGCCGCGCCGCCTCGAGCACGAGCAGGATCAGCACCGCGGCCGCCCACAGGTCGAGCGCCGCCGGGCGGGTGGCGCGGTAGACGAGGGCCTCGAAGTCGAACGTGATCCAGGCCGCGACGAGCAGCGGCAGCAGTGCCGCGGCGACGTCGAGCGCACGCGCACCGCGCGACTCCCCGAGCGGGTAGAGCGCGGGCACCAGCGCGAGGGCCAGCGCCAGGTGCCAGGCGCGAACGAGGTGCGACGGCCACAGCATCGCGACCGCAACCAGCGCGAAGCCGCCCAGCGCCAGCGCCAGCAGCCGCGCCGGGACCGGGCGGGCTCCGCGCGCGTGCTCGCGCAGGTCGGCGTAGGCCGACGCCGGGACCGGCGGCAGGCCCGGCGAGCTCAGCGCGGCCAGGCCCCGCGCTCCCGGTACAGGCGCACCGCCCCGGGGTGGTAGGGCACCGCCTCGCCCGCGGCCGCTCGTGCGAGCTCGATCCCGCGCGCCTCGGGATGCGCTGCCTGCAACTCGGCTGCCGCCTCGAACAGCACGCGGGTCAGGTCGTGGGCGAGCGCCTCGTCGAGACCCTCGGCGACGACCAGCAGGTTCGGCACGCTCGAGCACCGGATGTCCGCGGCCAGGCCGTAGGCGGCGGCCGGCAGCACGGCTTCCGTGTAGAACGCGCCGTGGGCCGTCCGCAGCGCGGGTACCGCCGAGGCCGTCTCCACCAGCAGCAACCGCGCGCCCGGGGCGCTGGCCAGCTCGCGGATCGCCGCGGTGCCGGCTCCCCCGCTCCAGAAGAAGGCGTCGATGCGCCCGTCGCGCAGCGCGTCCGCCGACTCCGCCACCGACAGCCGCTCGCGGGTCACGTCGCGCGCGGGGTCCAGGCCGACGGCGGCCAGCGTGCGCTCGGCGATCTGCTCGGTGCCGGAGTTCGGCGCGCCGAGCGAGACGCGGCGGCCGCGCAGGTCGGCGATCGCCTTCACGGGCCCGGTCTCGAGCGCCACGAGGTGGGTGAAGTTCGGGTACAGCACCGCCAGCGCGCGGATCGGCAGCGGGGCGTCGAAGCGCCCGCGGCCCGCGACGGCGTCCGCGGCGGCGTCGGCGAGCGTGAAGCCGACGTCCGCCTCGCCGCGCGCGACCCGCTCCAGGTTTTCGATCGACGCCGCGGTGACCTCCGCCGTCGCCTCGATGCCGGGCAGGCGCCGCTCGATCGCACGAGCCCAGGCGCCGCCGAGCACGTAGTAGACGCCGCCCGTGCCCCCGGTCGCGATCGACAGCCGGCGCGGCACTCCCGCGCCCGGGGCGGCGCCGCCACAACCGAAGGCAGCAGCCACGGTCGCGCACAGCCCCAGCGCCTCGCGCCGCCTCATCGCGCGGAGACCTCGAGCGGGCGACCGAACGTGGCGGCGAAGCGGGCCACGATCCCGCGCGGTCGCCAGCCCGCCAGCACCGGCACCCGGACCTGGACCAGCGCTGCGCCGATCCGGACCTCGACGCCGATCCGGCGGCCGCGCGGGCAACGATGCTCGATGTCGTCGGCGAGGCTCAACAGCACCGCGGCCCGCTCGATGTCCTCGCGGTCGCCGGCGCCGACCAGCGGCTCCAGCGAGCGCGGGCTGGCGTCTTCGTCGCCCGCCCGCCGCGTGATCGCCGACAGCAGGGCGACCTCGCGATGGGTGAAGCCGTCGAGTTCGGTGGCGAGCACGATGTCGGCGGTGTGCTCGTAACGGTCGAAGTAGTCGACGCTGCGGCCGATGTCGAGCAGCCGCGCCGCGTGGCACAGCGCCTCGCGCAGCTCGCTCGCCCGGCGCGGCAGCAGCGCCTCGGCCAGCGCCCGGGCCAGTTGCGCCCGGCGTTCGGCAGAGGCCGGGTCGAACCCCGCGAAACGCCGCCCCAGGGCATCGAGCGCCGCCGCCCGCACGACCTCCACGGCCGGCAGGTGGGCGGCGCCGCCGCCGTACACGATCCCCTCGCGCACGCCCTGGCCCGAGACCAGCACCTGCGCGGCGCCCACGTGCTCCATCAGCGCGAGGATCCCGCAAGCCCCGCCGGTGATCGAGTCACCGCGCTCCTGGTTGAGCCCCGGCAACCGCTCGCGTTTCTTCGCCCGCCGCGCGACCAGCAGTTCGGCGATCTCGCGCACCCCGCCGCGCGGCAGCTCGTAGCCGTGCAGCCGGGTGATCGGGTAGGGCCGGCCCCGGCGGTGCATCTTGGCGAGGTTACGGACCGAACCGCCGGTGCCGGCGAACACCTCGCCCGCCCGCAGCCGGGGCACTCCCGCTTCTTCGAGCTGGGCGAGCACGTGCTCGCGCAGCCGCCGGACCTCGGCCCGGGTCGGCGGATCGGTCAGCAGGAAGTGATGCGACAGCCGCAGCGAGCCCAGCCGCAGGCCGAACGAGCGCCGCAGGGAGCGGCCGCGGAACTGGGTGACCTGCATGCTGCCGCCGCCCATGTCGAACAGCAGGCCGCCGTCGACCGGCAGCCCGCGCACGGCGCCCAGGAAGCCGTAGCGGGCCTCGGCCACGCTGTCGAGGATCTCCACCCGGATGCCCAGCTCGCGGCGCACCCGGGCGATGAACAGCGCGCCGTCGGCGGCCTCGCGCGCCGCGGCCGTCGCCAGCGCCACGACCCGCTTCGCGCCGGCGCCCAGCGCGATCGCGCGGAAGTCGTGCAGGGCCTCCATCGCCCGCTCGATGCCGCGATAGCCGAGCCGACCACGGTCGTCCAGCTCCTCCACCAGGCGCAGGGACGCGCGAGCGCTGGCCTGGATGCGCAGGTGGCCGGCGGCCTCGCGGGCGTACACGACGACGCGGCCCGAGTTCGAGCCGACGTCGATCACGGCGACCGACTCGGGCTCCGGGGCCACGCGACGCGCCATCGCGGCGGAGTATAGGCGCTGGCGTCAGAAGGGACGGGCCGGCGCCGGGGAGGCACCGGCCCGTCGATGGCCCTTCCGGGGGAAGGGTCCGAATTCAGCGAGGGGCTCCCGGTGGCAACCGGGATCCCCTGGGGGCCAGGGCCCGAAAGCCCCGGGGCGAGGAATTGGAGGAGGAGAGGAAGGAAAGAAAGGTGGGGCTCCCCGCGTCGTCGGCGTGCCCGTTGTCGCGTCTTGTCGAAGATCCGTTCATGAGTCCCACCCGCAGCACGTGCGCCGTGAGGCGCAGCGCATGCCGGTGTGGGGGATCTCCCCACCTGCCGCTCTCCTAGTGCAAGGTGCGCGCCAGGCGAATCGCCCCCCGGATCCGGCAACCGCTGCGGCGGCCGGGCCCGGGGTGCGAGAGCTTTGCTAGTACTTGACCGAGCAGCCGTAAGGCGTGCTGGTCGCGACGCTGACCGGCTTGCCCGCCAGCGCCTCGTCCAGGGCCGCGGCCACCAGGTTGCGCGCGCCGGCGATGTCGGCCTGATCCGTCGACGGCTTGTCGTCGATCGCGCCGGCGTAGACCAGCTTGCCCTGGGGGTCGATCACGAACATGTGCGGTGTGGTCTTGGCGCCGTACAGCTTGCCCACGGTGCCATCCGCGTCGAGCAGGTAGGCGGAAGGCGCCGCCTTGCGCTCCCCGAGCTTGGCGGCCACCTCGGCCGCTTGCAGGTGGCCCTGCTTGCCCGCGGCCGACGAGTTCACGGTCAGCCACACCACGCCCTTGCCCGTGTAGGCCTTCTGCAGCTTCTGCATGTTGCCACTGCCGTAGTGCTTGACCACGAACGGGCAGTCGAAGTTGTTCCACTCCAGCACGACGTGCTTGCCCTTGAACGACGTGAGCGAGTGGGACTTGCCGTTGCTGTCCGTCAGCGTGAACTCGGGGGCCGGCTGGCCGACGACGGCCGCCGCCCGGGCGGGACCGGCCGCCAGCAGCAGGCCAGCGACGGTGGCGAACAGGACAATGCGCTTCATGGGAATCGTCTCTCCTCCTGTGATGTGGACGACGTCAGAGCGTTTCGTCGAGCGCCTTCAGGATCGTCGCGGCGTCGAGGATCTCGGGCAGCAGCCGATGCGGCCTGGAGGCATCGCGGCCGTACAGCACGTAGACCGGGACGCCCTGGCGGCCGTACTCGGCGAGGGCGCGGGTGATGCGCTCGTCGCGCAGCGTCCAGTCGGCCTTGAGCAGGGTCACGCCCTCCGCCTGGAGGCGGGCGGCCACTTCCGGCGAGGCGAGCGCGACCCGCTCGTTCACCTGGCAGGTCAGGCACCAGTCGGCGGTGAAGTCGACGAACACCGGGCGGCCGGCCGCCCGCAACTCGGCCAAGCGCTCGGGCGACCAGGCTTCCCACTGCAGGCCGCCCGACGTCGCCGCTCCCGAGCCGACGTCCGCCGCACGCTGCGGCTGGGTCATGCCGAGCGCCAGGCCGGCGCCGAGCAGGAGCACCGCCGACGCGAGCGCCACGAGGCGGCTGCGGCCGCCCGCGCCAGGGGCCGTGCCGCGGCCGTAGGCCCAGGCGGCCATGCCCACCAGCAGCAGCGCTCCCAACAACGCGGCGACGCCGTCGACACCGGTCTGACGGCCGAACAGCCAGGCCAGGAACACGACGGTGCCGAGCAGCACGAAGCCCATCAACTGCTTGAAGGTCTCCATCCAGCGGCCCGGCTTCGGCATCCACTTCAGCAGGCGCGGCGAGGCCGAGAGCGTCAGGTACGGCGCGGCCATGCCCGCACCGAGCGCCGTGAACACGGCGAAGTTGACCGCGGCCGACTGCGCGAGCGCGAAGCCCAGCGCCGAGCCCATGAACGGCGCGGTGCACGGGGTCGCGGTCAGCGTCGCCAGCGCGCCACCCCAGAACGAGCCCGCCAGCCCGCCCCGCGGCGCGGCGCCGCCGACGCCCGACAGCGACTCCCCCATCTCGAACACGCCGAGCAGGTTCAGCGCCAGCAGCAGGAACAGGCTGGCGAGGAAGGCGACGAACGGCGGCGATTGCAGTTGGAAGCCCCAGCCGATCTGCTCGCCGCCCGCGCGCAGTGCGAGCAGCGCACCGGCCAGCGCCCAGAAGAACACCAGCACGCCCGCCGTGAAGGCCAGGCCGTGACGCAGGGCACCGCCTTCGCCGCCGTGGCGGACGAACGACAGCACCTTCAGCGAGAGCACGGGCAGCACGCACGGCATCAGGTTCAGCAGCAGGCCGCCGACGAAGGCAAAACCCAGCGCGACGGGCAGGCTGGGGCCGCCCGCGGCGCCGCCGTGGCCGCCGGCCTCGGGGCGAGCCTTCGGCGGGGCGACGGCATCGGCGGCGCCCTCGCGCAGGGGCACGGAGACCAGGAACCCGCGGCCATCGGCCGTGCGCACTACGCCTTCGAGCGTCGCCGGCAGCGCCGCCGGGTTGGCCGCGCGGGAGAACACCACCCGCAGGCCCGCTCCCGCCGTGGTCGCCTCCTGCGGCGCGGCGTAGTCGACCAGCTCCAGCTGCAGCGGGAAGAACTGCTCCACCGCGCCGGCGCCCGGGGCCTCGCTGAAGGACAGCGCGATCGCCTTCGCCCCCGCCAGCGCTTCGCCCTTCCAGAGGGGCGTCGGCAGCGGCAAGCGCGCACGGGCCTGCGCGAAGGCCTCGGCGTGAGTCGGGTCGGGCGTCGCCTGCGCCACCACCGGCAGCTCGAGCGCGAGCTGCGCCTTGCCCGGCAGGCACAACTCCTTGCACTCCAGCCAGTCGATCCGAGCCGCCAGTTGGACCCGCGACCCGACCACGGCCGCGGCCGGCACCTTCAGCTCGGAGAGCAGCCAGGCCTCGCCGTCGTAGCCGTAGCTGGTGATCGGTCCGACGGCGATCCGCTCCGGCACCGGCCACTGGATCGGGCCCGCCTCGAAGCCCGCGGGCAGCGTCCACTGGATCCTCGTCGGCAGCCCGGAGTCGCCGGGGTTGATCCAGTAGGTGTGCCACTCGGGCGCCATCTCGAGCTTGAGCGCGACGGTCAGCACCTGGCCCGCCGCGACCGACGTCGTCTCGGGCACGAGCGTGACCGCGACGTTCTTGCTGCGGCCGGACGGCCCTGCCGGGCGCGAGTCGCCCGACGGACCCTGGGCGGGGGCCGGGGCGGCGCAGACCAGGGCGGCGATCAGGGTCGGGAGGAAGCGCTTCATCGTCGACGGAAGCGTAGCGCGGAGGGCGCGTGGCGGTCCGTGCAACGGCGCAAAAAGATATGGCGGGCTACGCCTGTGACTCCTTCGCCTTCTGGAGCGAGCCGTACCAGACGTAGGCGCACAGCGCCAGGAACAGCACGATCGACACCGTCTCGGAGATCGCGAGGTCGTCGTAGAACGGGGTCTTGATGCGGTCCTCCGCGTACCAGAGCAGGCCGCCGAGCCAGGCGTCCTTCTCCGGCGGGAGCAGCCGCAGCGCGGCGCCGAACACGCCACCCAGAGCGCCGCCGGCCATCAGGCCCGAGGCGATCACGACGCCGCGCTCGCGGATGCGGACGCCGGCCGCGCCGCCCGTTCTCTCCGAGCGCTTCTGGATGCGGTGGGCGATGAAGCCGCCGACCAGCGCCGGCGTGTTCAGCTCGAGCGG
>JAMPXO010000056.1 GCA_023701125.1 Vicinamibacteria bacterium
CGTCGGCCTGCGCGCGGGGCTCGCGCAGGCCGACGGCTGGGTCGGCTGGGACGCCCCGAGCAAACCCACCCGCGCGATGTGCTGCTGGGACTCGTTCGAGGCCCGGGAGACCGGCCAGGGCGGATCGTGCCGGCTGGACCGCACGAGCGGCATGAACATCTCGGGCGATCGCGACGTGGCGTCTTTGACGGGTCCGCAGATGCGAGTGTTCGCGCGCCTCGAGCGCGGGCGCCCCCGCGACGTGCGCGTCTACAGCGCGGGCTGCCGGGTCGACGCGGGCGGAGCCGCCGTCACCTGGTTCGACGGCGTGGCTCCCACCGATTCGGTCGCGCTGCTCGCGAGCTGGGCCGGGCAGGCCGAGCAGGCGATCGCCGCCGTCGCCCTGCACGAGCACCCCACGGCGGTCGAGGCGTTGCTGACGCTGGCCCGCGACCACGGCAGCGCGGAGGCCCGGGGCCAGGCGCTGTTCTGGATCTCGCAACAGGCCGGGGAGCGCGCGGCCGCGGCGATCGGGCACGCGATCGAGCACGACCCCGACCAGGAGGTCAAGGAGAAGGCGGTGTTCGCGTTGTCGCAGTTGCCGAAGGAGCAGGCCGTGCCGCTGCTGCTGCGCACGATGCAGACGAACCGCAACCCGGAGGTGCGCCGCCAGGCGGCGTTCTGGCTGGGCCAGTCGCACGACCCGCGCGCGCTGGCGTACTTCGAGGAACTGCTGCGGTAGCTACGCCTTCTGCTTCGGCGCCACGAACTGGTCGTAGAGCAGCATGCCGACCGTCGACAGCGCGCCGATCGCGCCGACCCAGTACCACATCTCCTGCGGAGCTGCGGCGCCCGGGCCGGGGATCAGCACGCCGTCGACCGTGCGGCCGATGTAGTGGGCGACCAGCTTGCCGCTGGTGGCGCCGGAGACGAAGGTGCCGATCGCGACGGGCAGGAACGCAAAGCCCATGTAGGTGCCGACCTGCTCCTTGGGGGCGAGGTCGGCGACGTACTCGTAGTAGCGCGGGGCCTGGGTGGCCTCGCCGATCGCGAAGATGGCGATCGCGACGATGGTCATCGTCAGGGTCGGGAACGCGCCCATCACGAACCACGACGCGGTGGCCAGCACGAAGCCGATCGTCATCGCCTTGATCGGCGCCAGCTTCTTGGCGAGCGCCGCGGCGGGCACCGTGACCAGGATGATCGTCCACGCGTCGACCGTCTCGATCACCTCGAAGCGGCCGTAGCCGAGCACGTCCTTCACGTAGAAGGGCAGCGCGTAGAAGATGTGCCAGAACATCGCCCAGAAGCCCGAGAAGATGACCAGGAACGAGACGAAGCGCAGGTTGCCGAAGACCATGAACATGTCGGCGAGCACCTTGCCCATCGAGGCCACCGGCGCCGCGTCCGCCGGCCGCTCCGGCTCCTCGAAGAAGACGAAGGTGGCGACGATCAACAGCAGGCTGGTCACCGACGACATCACCAGCACCCAGGCGATGCCGACGTTCTCGCGCACCTGCATCGCCAGCAGCGGGCCGACCGCGCCGCCCAGGTTCACGAGCGTGTAGTAGATCGAGTAGCCGAGGCCCTTGGTCTCGGCGGTGGTCGTGCGGGCGACGGTGCCGACGATCGACGGCTTGATCAGCGAGCCGCCGATCGCGGTCACCACCAGCGCCAGGATCATGTAGGCCTTGGCGCCCAGGAGCGCGACGAGCGGCGCCCCCGCCGGCAGCCCGGCCAGGCCGATCATCAGGTAGCCGACGCTGAAGATCGTGAAGCACGACATCAGGCTGAAGCGGAAGCCGTAGCGGTCGACGATGGTGCCGGCCAGGATCGGCAGGAAGTACAGCAGCGTGTTGAACAGGCTGCCCACCAGCCAGCCGGCGGCCTCGGGGCCGAGACCCACCTGCTCGGCGACGTACACGGCCAGGATCGCCTTGCTGCCGTAGTAGGCGAAGCGCTCGAACAGCTCGAGCACGTTCGCCACCCAGAAGGAGCGGGTGAAACCCGTGCGCAACATCGCGAGGTCCAAGGTGTCCTCCTTCGCGGCCCAGGCTGGCCGGAACCCCGGGAGTATCAGGGCCGCCCCGAGCGAGGTCAATCGAGTTAGGCTCCCCGCTTCCATGGAGCCGAAGGCAGAAGCAGACGCGTCGGATCGTGGGGCCGTGCGGCTGGTGCTCGGCCTCGCCGCGCTCAACGTGCTCGCTTACGTCGACCGCCAGCTGCTGGCGGCGCTGGCGCCGCTGATCATGGCCGACCTCGGCCTGACGCGTGCGGACATCGGCCTGCTCGTCGGCGTCACCTTCATCGCCGTCTTCGCGATCGGCACCGGTGTCGCCGGCGCCTTCGCCGACCGCGGCTCGCGGCCGCGCTTGATGGCCGGCGGCCTCGGCGCCTGGAGCGTGGCGACCGCGCTGACCGGAACCGCCACCGGCTTCGCATCGCTGGCCGCATGGCGCGCGCTGGTCGGCGTCGGCGAGGCGACGCTGCCGCCGACCGCGCTGTCGCTGATCGGCGACCGCGTGGCGCCCGAGCGCCGCGGCCTCGCCAGCGGCGTGTTCTATGCCGGCGTCCCGCTCGGCTTCGCGCTGGCCTTCGCGCTCGCGGGCTGGCTCGGCCCCTGGCTCGGCTGGCGGGCCTGCTTCCTGCTGCTGGGACCGCTGGGCCTGCTGGCCGTGGCCTTCGTGTGGCGGATGGGGGATCCACCGCGTCGCGGGGGGCACGCGGCCGCCCCGGCGCCGGGCCTGTCCGCCACGGCCGGTGCCCTCGCGCGTGCCGTTCGCGAGCGGCCGGCGCTGGCGGTCGTGGCGGCCGGCGGCGTGCTGGTCGTGTTCGCGAGCGCCGCTTCGCAGCACGCCATCACCTGGCTGGTCCAGGAGCGCGGCTTCGAGTACCGCCGCGCGGCGCTGCTCTCGTCCGCCATGCTGCTGGCCGGCGGCCTCGTCGGCAGCCTGGCGATCGGAGCGCTGACCGATCGTGCGCGCCGGCGCGGGGTCGGCGCCCGCCTGGTCGCGCTGGGCGCGCTCGGCGCGGCCGGGCTGCTCGCCAGCTTCGCCTTCTACACGCTGGCGCCGGGCTCGCCGCTGTTCCTGCCCTGCTGGTTCCTGGCCCAGTGCTGGTTGATGGGCTGGTACGGGCCGTGCGTGACGGCGCTCGACGAGATGGCGCCCGCGGGCCTGAAGGCGACCACGGTCGGCGCCAGCCTGCTGCTGATCAACCTGCTCGGGGTCGCCACCGGGCCGTACGTCGCCGGCCTGATCGGCGACCACTGGGGCCTGACGGCGGGCCTGCGCTGGAGCCTGCTGCCGTCGGCGGCCGGCGCCCTGCTGTTCGTGCTGGTGGGCCTCGGCGAGGGGAAGCCGCGGCCCACGACGGACGTCGCGGCCTCGGGCTAGACGTCCATCGCGCGCTGGACGAAGTCCTCGGCCTCGAGCCGGTCTTCTTCGGCGTGCAGTGCCGCCAGGGCCTGCGACTCGCGGGCGGCCAGCCGCTCGTACAGGTGGCGCTCCTCCGCGTCGGTCGCGGTGTGGCGAGCGGCTTCCGTCAGCAGGGCCTGGGCTTCGGCCTCGACGTGCAACAGTTGCTGCAGGATCTCGCGGCGCGACATGCCGGGCTCGAGGTGATGTTCGGTCATCTTCGTGACTCCTGTAACGCGCGCAGCTCCTGCGGGCACGGGCCGGCCATCGGCTCCGGGAGCAAAGTCCATACCGCCGCCGTGGTGTTGCACTTTCCAGCACCGATCCCGGGGCCCGGAACTGCTGTAGCCTTCGCCGAACATCCCGCGTCCCGACACCACAGGAGGCCCCGTGCAGCAGACCCTCGACGCGCTGCGCGCCCAGCTCGGGCGCGTGATCCTCGGCAAGGCCGAGGTGATCGACGACTTGCTGGTGGCGCTGCTCTCCGGCAGCCACGTGCTGATGGAGGACGTGCCCGGCGTCGGCAAGACGACGCTGGCCAAGGCCCTCGCCGCCTCCGTCGCGGCACAGTTCACGCGCGTCCAGTTCACGCCCGACCTGCTGCCGTCCGACATCCTCGGCAGCTCCGTCTACAACGCCCAGGACGGCAGCTTCACGTTCAAGCGCGGCCCGGTCTTCACCAACGTGCTGCTCGGCGACGAGATCAACCGCGCCTCGCCGCGCACCCAGTCGGCGCTGCTGGAGGCGATGAGCGAGCGCCAGGTCTCGATCGAGGGCACGACCCACCCGCTGCCGGATCCGTTCCTGGTGATCGCGACCCAGAACCCGGCCGAGTTCCACGGCACCTACCCGCTGCCCGAGGCCCAGCTCGACCGCTTCGGCCTGCGCATCGACCTCGGCTACCCGCAGAAGCAGCACGAGATCGAGGTGCTCTACGCCCAGGCCCACCACCACCCGCTCGCCGACGTCACGCCGGCCGTCGACGGCGCCGGCGTGCTGGCGCTGCAACAGGCGGTGCGGGCGGTGAAGGTGGACCGCGCGATCGGCGCCTACCTCGTCGAGCTGGCCGACGCCACCCGTCGCCACCCGCAGGTGCGCACGGGCTGCTCGCCGCGCGGCACGCTGGCGCTGTTCCGCATCAGCCAGGCCCGGGCCTTCGCCCGCGGTCGCGACCACGTGCGGCCCGAGGACGTGAAGGCGATGGCGGTCGGCTGTCTTGCCCACCGCCTGGCCCTCGACACCAAGGCCAAGTACGCGGGAGTGCGCAAGGAGACGATCGTGCGCGAGATCCTCGACTCCGTGGCCGTCCCGGCGTAGGCATCGCGCGCATGGCGGTCTCGGCCCGCGAACGCCCCGTCATCTCCTCGCTCGTCGAGGTGATCGAGGAGCGGCTGTCGGCGCGCGGGCGCTTCCTGGTCGTGGCCCTGATCCTGTTCGCGACGCTCGGCCTCGACACCCGCCGCACCCAGAACTTCCGGGTCTTCGCGCTCGCCGCCGGCGTGTTCGTGGCGGCCTCGCTGTTCGCGTTCGTGCGCCGGCCGCGGGCGGCGCTCGACTGCACGCTGCCCGAGCGTGCCACCGCCGGCCGCACGCTGGCGATCGAGGCGCGCGTCACGGCCGCGGGCGACGCGATCGAGGACGACCTGCTGCTGTCGTTCCCGATGGCCCGGCGCTGGTCGAGCAGCGTGCCGGTCGAGCCGCGCCAGCAGCGGGTGATCGCGCTGCCGGGCACGCCCGCGGTCGTCCACGCCACGCTGCGGCCCGCGCGTCGCGGTCGCTACCGGCTGCGGCCGCCCGTGCTGCGCGGCACCGACCCGCTGGGCCTGGTCGCCGGCCGCGCCAGGGAGGAAGGCGAGCGACACCTGCTCGTCTACCCGCGCTTCTTCACGTTCGGCGAGCTGAAGCTGCCGGTCGGCCGCCGCTACCAGCCGGGTGGCATCCCGATGAGTTCCAGCACGGGCGACGCCCAGGAGTTCGTCGGCACCCGCGACTACCGCGAGGGCGACCCGATCAAGAACATCCACTGGCGCTCGTTCGGCCGCCGTGGCAAGCCGGTCGTGCGCGAGTTCCAGGAAGAGTACTTCTGCCGCATCGCGCTGGTGCTCGACACCTCGACGCCGAAGCGCCCGACCGCCGCCGACGAGGCCCGCTTCGAGGCCGCGATCTCGGTGCTGGCCTCGATCGCCGACCAGTTCAGCCGCGGCGACTTCGTCGTCGACCTGCTGGCCGCCGGCCCCGACCTCTACTACGTCAGCGCGGGGCGTTCGCTCGGCAGCCTGGAAACGGTGCTCGACGTGCTGGCAGCGCTCGAGCCGTCGCCGGCCGCCCCGTTCGCAACGGTCGGCCCGCCGCTGATCGACGCCCTGGCCCAGATCTCCACCGTCGTCGCCGTGCTGCAGGATTGGGACGAGTCGCGCGAGAACTTCCTGCGCGAGGTCAAGGCGCTCGGCACCGAGGTCCGCGCGTTCGTGGTGCGCGAGGGCGCGCCGACCCGGCCGCTGCCCGGCGCGGAGCTGTTCGAGGTGTCGCCGCTGCGGCCGGCCGAGATCGACGAGCGGATTGCGCTCGAGGAGCGGGCGCGGGCGTGAGGCGCGTGCTCGAGCGAATCGCCTGGGCCGCGTTCGCGGCGGCGGCCGTGGTCGTCTGCGCCCGCGGCCTGCGCGCGCCGTGGCTGATCGCCTTCGCGCTGCCGGCGGTGGCCTCGGCGTTCTTCGCCGGCCCCGAGCCGTCGCCCCGGGTCGCCCGCGCGCTGACCGCGCTGCTGGCCGTGGTCGTGGCGCCGACGCTGCTGCTGGGCTGGGTGCTGATGGCCTACCCGGTGCTGCCGCCGTCGTTCGTGCGCGTCGTCTCGCTGGGCTGCGGCGGGATGTTGTGCGCGTTGTGCGCCGTGCTGGCTCCGCTCGCCGAGAGCCGCTGGCGCCAGGGCCGGCTCGGCGCGGCGGCGCTGGGGGCGATCGCGGTCGGTGCCTTCGACCCGACGGGCCCGATCGCGATCCCGCTGCGCGCGGCGGCCACGGCGGCCGTGCTGCTGCTGGCCGTCGGCCGCGTGAACCCGCGACGCGCGCTGCGCCTCGCCTTCGCGCTGGTCGTGGCGGTGACGGTCGCGGAGGCCACGATGCGGGCGCTGCCACCCGCCCAGGACCGGGTCGAGGCCGCGCTGGCGGATCTCGCCGCGGGCGCGGCCAGCGGCGCCTCTTCCGGCCACGCGCGGCTGGGCGAGATGGAGAGCCTGCAGCTCTCGCGCGAGATCGTGCTGCGGGCGTGGATGCCGTCCGCGCGCCGGCTGCGGATGCGGGTCTACTCGCGCTTCGACGGCCAGACCTGGCACCCGGGCGCGGGCGGCCTGGTGCCGCTGGTGGCCGACGAGACAGCAGTCGGCGGCCTGGCCCGCGACTTTGCCAGCATGCCCGGCCGCACCTGGAGCGTGCCGGAGCCGCCGCCGGGTGCGCGGGTCGCGATTCGCGTGGTCGCGGCCGGCCTCGGCCCCGGCACCCTGGCGACGCCCCGCGGCGTGGTCCTGTTGCGGGCCCCGATCGACGGCGGCACCGTCGACGACGCGGGCGTCGTGCTGCCGCCGGCTCGCGACCGGATCGAGGCCTACGCCGTGGCCGTCGTGGCTCAGCCGCCCGCGCGCGAGCCCGACGCGGCGACGCTGGCGGCGACCCTCGCCGTGCCGGCTGACACCGACCCGCGGCTGCGGGCGCTGGCGGCGGAACTGGCCGCGGGCCTGCCGGACGCCCGCGCCCGTGGCCACCGCGTGGCCGCCTACGTGTCCACCCGCGCGCGCTACACGACCGACCCGGGCAAGTTCCGCAGCCGCCAACCGGTGGCCGAGTTCCTGTTCGAGAAGCGGGCGGGTTACTGCGAGTACTTCGCCTCCGCCAGCGCGCTGCTGCTGCGCCTGATGGGCGTACCCGCCCGCTACGTGACCGGCTACGTGGTGCAGGAGTGGAGCCGCAGCGGCGATCACTACGTCGTGCGCGCCGCCGACACCCACGCCTGGATCGAGGCCTGGGCCGGGCCCGAGCACGGCTGGATCGAGCTCGACCCGACGCCGGCCGCCGAGTACGACGCGCTGCGGCGCGATTCCGCGGCCGGCGTGATCGAGCGCGTGATCGAACGGCTGCGCGGCGAGAGCGCCCGGGCGTGGGCCGTGCTGCGCGCCGGCGACCTCGGGGCCCTGTCCGCCCTGTTCCGCGAGCGGCCGCTGTTGGCGTTGCCCGTGTTGCTGGCTCTCGTTCCGCTGCTGCGTCGCGCCTGGGCGCGCCGCCCGCGCTGGGCGGTCGCCGCCGTGCCCGCGTCGCTCAGCCCGGCCGCGCCGCCGGAGCTGCACGCGCTGCGCCTGCGCCACGATGCCGCGGTGGCCCGCCTCGGCGCCCCGCGGCCGCCGGCGCGGGGCCTCGTCGAGCACGCCGAGACGCTGTCGGCGGGCCTGCCCGGCGAGGTCCGAGGGGCCGCGCTGCGGGCGGCCGAGGCGCTGTCCGCCGCCCGCTTCGGCGGCGCGCCGCTGCCGCCCGCGGCGGCGGCCACCGAGGCCCTCGAGCAGTCGGTCCGCGACCTCGGCCGCTGATGTTTTGGCGCACAATCCGGGCACACGCTCAGGAGGGTTCATGGAGCCGATCCGCCGCATCGCCGTCAGCACCGGGGGGGGCGACGCGCCCGGCCTCAACGCCGTCATCCGTGCGGTCGCGATCGCGGCCTTTCGCCACGGCTGGGAGTGCATCGGCATCCGCGACGGCTACAACGGCCTGTTCCTGCCCGAGCAGTACCCGCAGGGCGGCCTGATCGCGCTGACGCCCGACCGCGTCCGCGGCATCACCCACCTCGGCGGCACCATCCTCGGCACCACCAACCGTGGCAACCCGATGAAGTTCCCGACCCCGCAGCCCGACGGCAGCCTGGCCGAAGTCGACCGCACGGACGAGTTGCTGGGCCGCTTCCGCGAGCACCACATCGACGCCCTGATCTCGATCGGCGGCGACGGCTCGCTGACCATCGCCAACCACTTCGCGCAGAAGGGGCTGCGCGTGATCGGCGTACCGAAGACGATCGACAACGACCTGGCCGGCACGGTGATCACGTTCGGCTTCGACACCGCGGTCTCGTTCGCCACGGAGTGTGTCGACCGCCTGCACTCGACCGCGGAGTCGCACGGCCGGGTGATGGTGGTCGAGGTGATGGGCCGTTACGCGGGCTGGATCGCGCTCAACACCGGCGTCTCGTCGTCGTCCGACGTGATCCTGCTGCCCGAGATCCCGTACCAGATGGAGCCGGTGCTGGCGACGCTGCGGGCGCGGGCGGCGGCCGGCAAGCGCTACGCGATCGTGATCGTGGCCGAGGGCGCCAAGCCCGCGGGCGGCGGCCACGCGGTGATCGAGAAGCGGCTCGGCGCCGCCGAGCGGCTGGGCGGCGCGGGCGAGCGGGTGGCGAAGGACATCGCCGAGGCGCTGGGCCAGGAGACCCGTCACGTCGTGCTCGGCCACCTGCTGCGCGGCGGCTCGCCGACCACGTTCGACCGCCTGATCTCGCTGCGCTTCGGCGCCGCCGCGGTGCGGGCGCTGGCCGAGGGCCAGTCCGGGATCATGGTCGCCCTCGACCCGCCGACGGTGCGCTACGTGCCGCTGGCCGACGCGACCTCGCGGATGAAGACGGTGCCGCTCGACTGCGACACGATCCGCACGGCGCGCGAGCTCGGCATCTGCCTGGGCGACTGACTTCGGGGGAAACAGGAGAGGAGAGCAGCGACATGGTGCAGGCGGTTCCCGAGGGCGCGCGCACGGTCACGCCCTATCTGACGGTCAAGGGCGCCTCGAAGGCGCTCGCGTTCTACAAGGCCGCGTTCGGCGCGACCGAGCTGGTGCGGATGCCGGGTCCGGGCGGGATGCTGATGCACGCCGAGATCCGGATCGGCGACTCGCTCGTCTACTTTGCCGATGCGTTCCCGCCGGGCCAGTCCCCGCTCGAGCTGGGCGGCACGCCGATCGCCCTCCACCTCTACGTGGAGGACTGCGATTTCTGGTTCGCGCGCGCGGTGAAGGCCGGCTGCAAGGTCGTGATGCCGCTCGCCGACCAGTTCTGGGGCGATCGCTTCGGCCAGGTCCAGGACCCGTTCGGCCACCTGTGGTCGATCGCCAGCCACGTCGCCGACCCGACGCCCGAGCAGATGCAGGCGGCGATGGCCTCGCTGGGCGACATGGCGCGGCCCGCGAAGAAGAAGGCGCGGAAGAAGAAGGTCGCCCGCAAGCCGGCGCAGAAGGTGGCGGCAAAGTCCGCGGTGCGCAAGGCGACGAAGACGCCCGCGAAGCGCAAGCCGGCCGCACGGAAGCGCGCGAAGCGTTAGCCGCTCGGCGCGGCGTCCTGAGCGCGCACCATGCGGTCGAGGCGCGGCGTCCACTGCAGGCCGTCGCGCACCGCGTACAGCTCCAGCCGCTGGGCGAGCGGGACCACGGGCCGGTCCGCGCGCAGCAGCGCCGCGGCCTCGGACAGCAACGCCAGCCGGTCGCCGCGCGCGACCGTGTTGCCCGCGCGCTCGAGCAGCGCCTCGAGCCGCGGGCTGTCGTAGGCGAAGGCGTTGAACTCGCCGAAGCCGCCGCGCGGCGCGCGCACCAGCGGGTCGAGCAGGCTCTTGGCGTCGCCGGTCGGCGCCGAGTAGGCGAACAGCACCAGTTGCGGCCCCGGCTCGTGCCAGCGGGCGAAGAAGTCCTTCGTCGGCAGCACCTCGACCCGCGCGCGGAGGCCGACGAGCGCGAGCTGACGGGCGACCTCGCGCCCCGCCGGCTCCAGCATGTCGGAAACCCGCAGCGACACGTCGAGCCCCTGCGCGAAGCCGGCCTCGGCGAGCAGCCCGCGGGCCCGGGCCGGGTCGGCGAGCAGCGGCGGCAGCCCGCGGGCGTAGCCCGCCACCTCGGGCGGCACCAGTTGATCGAGCGCGGCGCCGAGCCCGGCCTGGCCGCGCTCCACCAGCGTCCTGCGGTCGATCGCCAGTGCGGCCGCCTCGCGCACGCGCGGGTCCCGGAACGGGCTGCCCTCCGTGGCCCGCAGGCCGAGCATCAACACCGACAACGAGCGCCGGGCCAGCGTGCGCTGTCCCGACTGGCGCTGCGCCTGCTGCCAGTGCTCGGGCGGGAACTGGGTGACGACGTCGGCCGCGCCGTCGGCGATCGCCCGCGCGCGCCGGGCCGGAGCGGCCAGCCCGCGGATGCGCACCGCGTCGAACGCGGGCCGCGCTCCCCAGTAGCCGTCGAAGCGCGCGGCGCGCAGCTCCTCGCCGGCTGCCCCGGAGGCGTACGCCCACGGCCCGGTGCCGACCGGGCGCGTGATCTCGGCCGGCGCGTCCTTCGGCACGATCGCGACGAAGACGAGGTGGTTGAGCAGGTCGGGCTGCGGGCCCTGGGTGATGACCTCCAGCGTGGTCTCGTCGATGGCGCGCACGTGGGCGACCCCGGCCAGGTGGTAGCGCAGTTGCGAGGTCTCGGCGCGGGCCCGCTGCAGGCTGGCCGCCGCGTCCGCGGCCGTCAGCGCGCGGCCGTCGTGGAAGCGCACGCCGGGCCGCAGCCGGAAGCGCCAGCTCGTCTCGCCGGGGTTCTCCCACGAAACCGCCAGCGCCGGCACCACCTGCATGTCGGCGTCGAACCCGACCAGCGCCTCGAACAGGTGGGAGAGCGCGCTGTGGGTCATCAGGTTGTCGTGGTGGTGCGGGTCGAGGGTGACCGCGGCGACGCTCTGCACGATCGTCAGCTCGCGCGCGCCGCGTGGCTGGCAGCCGCACAGCACCAGCGCGGCCACCACCAGCGCCCGGTTCCGCCATGGTCCGCGGAGCACGTGCCCTGGCCTCAGGCCACCCGGTTGCGCCCGCCCTGCTTGGCGCGGTAGAGCGCCTGGTCGGCCTGGCGGATCAGCGACACCGGCGAGTCCACCGCGTCCGACGGATAGCAGGCCACGCCGACGCTGACCGTGACTCGCAGCTCCTTCTTGCCCGAGCGGAAGACGTGGCCCTCGACCGCGCGACGCAGCCGCTCGCCGGTGGCGCGGCCTTCTTCGTAGGTCGTGTGCGGCAGCACGGCCAGGAACTCCTCGCCGCCGTAGCGACCGATCGCGTCCACGGAGCGGAGCTGGTCGCGCATCAGCCGCGCGCAGTCCTTGAGCACCGCGTCGCCGACCTGGTGGCCGTGCTCGTCGTTGATCTTCTTGAAGTGGTCGACGTCGAGCATCAGCACGCAGACGCCACCCTCGTAGCGGCCGACGCGCTCGAACTCGGTGGCCACGATCTCGATCGAGTGGCGGTGGTTGAACAGGTCGGTCAGGCTGTCGCGGATCGACAGGTTGCGGATGCGCTCGAACAGCCGCGAGTTCTCGAGCACGATCCAGGCCTGGGCCGCGACCTGGCCGAGGAAGTCGTCGGTGTCGGCCGGGATGCGGCCCGCGGCCTTGCCGCCCATCGCCAGCAGCCCCGTCAGCCGCGCGTTGGTGGTGATCGGGTAGGCGGCGAAGCCGTGCAGCGTCGTCTCCTCGGGGCCGCCGACGCGCGGCGCGAACAGCCGGGCCTGGACCCGGGCGAAAGGCTGGCCCGAGCGGTGCTGGGTGATCGCCTCCAGCAGCTTGGCCTTGGCCTCCTCCATCACCGGCGTCGACACCGGGCGCTGGGCCATCAGCACCACGTCGAGGTCTTCCTGCTCGACGAAGGCCATCGCCCCGACCGAGAAGTCGACGACGCGGCCGACCAGCGACATGACCGAGGTGAACGTCTCGTCGAAGTGGACCAGGCTGCGGGCGACGCGGCCGATCTCCGACAGGATCGTCGCCTCGTACAGCTTGCGGTCGAGCAACTCGTTGACGCGGCTGACGATGTCGAGGCTGTTGCGCTGCGCCTCGGTGAACTTGGGCCGGGTCGAGGTGTCCTCGCGCGACAGGATCTGCTTGACCAGTTCCAGGATCTTCTGCGGCTCGGCGTCCTTGGTGATGTAGTAGTCGGCGCCGGTCTGCAGGCCCCAGAAGCGGTCGCCGGCCTGGTCGCGGCTGGTCAGGATCACGACCGGCAGGTCGCGGGTGTTGGGCTCGCTCTTCAGCAGCCGGCAGGCCTGGTAGCCGTTCATCCGCGGCATGGTGACGTCGAGGATGACCAGCGAGACGTCCTCGACGAAGGCCTTCTCGATCGCCTCGATGCCGTCGCGAGCCGTCACGACGCGCAGCCCGGCGCCCTCGAGCATCTTCTCGATCATGCGCAGGACCAGCGGGCTGTCGTCGGCGATGAGGACCTTGGCGCTCACATCCACCGTCCCGGAAGACCTCCGGCCTGGCCGGCTTTTCGGCGAAACCCTTGAAGCGCGGTATGTTATCACGCGTGTTCCGGTCGCCTGGCCGGCTTTTCCTCCACGAAACGAAAGCCCACCGGTACTCGTAATACATCTTTTGGGAGTTCTCTGCGGAGGAACGATGGCATCCAGGGGGCGGCGGATCGCGGCGGCAGTGGCGGTCCTGGTGGTGGTCGGCGGCGTGGTCGGCTTCTCGGTGACGCGCGACGCCCGCAGTCGGATCACGGTGCAGACCGGCAAGGTGGCGAAGGCGGACCTGGTGTCCACGGTCTCCGCCTCGGGCGAGATCAAGCCCAAGAAGTACGTCAACGTCAGCGCCAACGTGTCGGGCCGCATCACGGACCTGCTGGTCGAAGAGGGCCAGCGCGTGCGCAAGGGCCAGGTCATGGCGCGGATCGACTCGACCCGCTTCGAGGCGGTCACCCGCCAGTCGGACGCGGCCGTGGCGTCGGCCCGTGCCGACCTGTCGCGGGCGGCGGCCGACGTCGAACTCGCCCAGCTCAACTACGACCGCTCCGGCCAGATGTGGCGCGACAAGCTGATCTCGGAGCAGGCCTACCAGCAGGCCGAGGCCGACCTCAAGATGAAGAAGGCGGCGCTGGAGTCGGCCTCCAAGCGCATCGCCCAGCTCCAGGCGGCGCTCGACAGCAACACCGACGACCTCGAGAAGACCACCGTCGTGTCGCCGATGGACGGCATCATCACCAGCCTGCTGAAGGAAGAGGGCGAGGTGGTGATCGGCGCCCAGAGCTTCTCGCCGACCCAGATCATGACCGTCGCCGACCTGTCGGTGATGGAGACCGAGATCATGGTCGACGAGACCGACATCCAGCACGTGGCGCTGGGCCAGACCGCGGAGGTCCGGGTCGACGCGCTGCAGGACACGAAGGTGATGGGCGAGGTGACCGAGATCGGCTCTTCGGCGATCCCGCGCGGGACCACCGGTGCCACCACCGCGACCAGCACCGCCAACCAGGCCAAGGACTTCAAGGTCAAGATCACGCTCCGTGACCCGCCGACGAGCCTGCGCCCCGGCCTCAACGCGACCGCGGACATCACGACCGGCGTCAAGAAGGGCGTGATCGCGGTGCCGATCCAGGCCGTGGTCGTGCGCGAGCTGGGCAAGGACGGCAAGGTCGTCGACCCGTCGGCGGCGCCCGCGTCCGGGTCGGGGCCCGCAGCCACGGCCGGGGCGGCGCCCGCGCGCAAGAACGTCGAGCAGGACGGCGTCTTCGTGGTCGACAACGGGCTGGCCAAGTTCCGCCCGGTCAAGACCGGCCTGATCGGCGAGACCGAGATCGAGATCCTCGACGGCCTGAAGGAAGGCGAAGAGCTGGTGACCGGCTCCTACCGCACGCTGCGCACGCTGAAGGACGAGGCCAAGGTCAAGCTCGACGCGCCGAAGAAGGACAAGCCGTGAGCACCCAGGCGATGACCACCGTCGGCAACGTGATCCACGCCGAGGACTTGTGGCGCACGTACGTGATGGGCGCAGAGGAGATCCACGCCCTGCGCGGGGTCAGCTTCGACATCGAGCGCGGCGAGTACGTCGCGGTGATGGGCCCGTCCGGCTCCGGCAAGTCGACGCTGATGAACATCATCGGCTGCCTCGACACGCCGTCGAAGGGCGTCTACGTGCTGGGCGGCAAGGTCGTCTCGCAGATGAACGACGACGAGCTGGCGGCCGTGCGCAACCGCGAGATCGGCTTCGTGTTCCAGACCTTCAACCTGCTGCCGCGCGCCTCCGCACTGCACAACGTCGAGCTGCCGCTGATCTACGCCGGCATCCCCCGCGACGAGCGGCTGAAGCAGGCGCAGCGGGCGCTGGAGATGGTCGACCTCGGCTCGCGCATGAGCCACAAGCCGTCCGAGCTGTCGGGCGGCCAGCGCCAGCGCGTGGCGATCGCCCGCGCGCTGGTGATGGGGCCCTCGATCCTGCTCGCCGACGAGCCGACCGGCAACCTCGACTCGCAGACGGGCGAGGAGATCATGAAGCTGTTCGAGAAGCTGCACTCGGACGGCAACACGATCATCCTGGTCACCCACGAGCGCGACATCGCCGACCACGCCCACCGCACGATCCACATCCGCGACGGCCGGATCGAGAGCGACGAGCGGCGGGGGTAGGGGAGACAACGTGCCCTTCTACGAGGCGGTGCGGATCGCGGTCGCCTCCCTGCGCGCCAACAAGCTGCGCTCGTTCCTGACCGTGCTCGGCATCCTGATCGGCGTGTCGTCGGTGGTGGCGGTCGTCGCGATCACCTCCGGCCTCGACCGCTACATCGGCGACAAGGTGCTGGAGCTGGGCGGCAAGAGCTTCTCCGTCCAGAAGATGCCGGACATCATCACCTCGCGCCAGCAGTTCCTGGAGATGATCCGCCGCAAGGACGTGACCTACGCGGACGCGCTCGCGGTGCAGCGCGGCTGCGACGCCTGCGGCGAGGTCGGCGTGCTGGTCACCATGGGCGCCAACGCCAAGTACGGCCGCGAGTCGCAGGGCCTGCGGGTGATGGGGATCAGCGAGAACTTCCCGCGGATCGGTACCCCGCGCGAGGTGATCGCCGGCCGCCACCTGATTGCCGAGGACGACGACCAGGCGCGGGCCGTGGCGGTGATCGGCACCGACGTGGTCGACGCGCTGTTCGGCGAGATGGAGCCGCTCGGCAAGGAGATCTCGATCAACGGCCGGCGGCTGCGCGTGATCGGCGTGGCGGAGAAGAAGGGCAGCGTGTTCGGCAACAGCCAGGACAACTTCGCCTGGGTGCCGTTCTCCACCTTCCGCAAGTACTTCGGCCGCCGCCAGTCGGTGACCATCCAGGCCGAGGCCGCCGACCCGCGCGATTTCGAACTCGCCCAGGACCAGGCCCGGGTGGTGATGCGGGTGCGCCGCCACCTCGACTTCGGCCAGGAGGAAGACTTCAGCATCGAGACCGGCCAGAGCGTGATGGACCTGTGGCAGAGCGCCACCGCCGGCATCTACGTGACGACGTTCGTGGTCACCGCGATCAGCCTGGTGGTCGGCGGCATCGTGGTGATGAACATCATGCTGGTGTCGGTCACCGAGCGCATCCGCGAGATCGGCGTGCGCAAGGCGCTGGGCGCGCGGCGGCGCGACATCATGCGGCAGTTCCTGGTCGAGGCGGTGCTGCTGTCGGTATTCGGCGGCGGGCTCGGGGTGCTGGGCGCGGCGGTGTTCTCGTTTGGCCTCGGCAAGGTGTTGTCCGGGATCATGGCCACCGATTTCACGGCGCCGGTCCAGGCCTGGGCAGTGGCGGTGGCGATCGCGGTGTCGACGGTGGTCGGCCTGGTGGCCGGGCTGTACCCGGCGAGCCGCGCCGCAGCGCTCGACCCCGTCAACGCCCTGAGGCAGGAGTGATGGCATGAGCGGGCGCCTGTCCTTCATGATCGCCAAGCGCTTCCCGCTGCTGTTCGGCGTGACCGAGGCCATCGGCCAGGGCTTCGCCGGCATCCGCGCCTACAAGCTGCGGGCGGGCCTGACCATCCTCGGCGTGGTGATGGGGATCATGACCGTGACCGGCATGAGCTCGATCGTCGCCGGCCTCAACGCGTCGATGGCCTCGCAGATCGAGGCGCTCGGCTCGTCGGTGATCTTCATCCGCCCGCAGGCGCCCGGCGAGCACCTGACCGGCGAGGAGGGCCGGCGCCGCAAGGGGCTGTCGCTCGACGAGGTCGCGAAGCTGTCGGCGCTGCCGCTGGTCAAGGCCTTCTCGCCGCTGGAGCTGCTGCGGATCGACACCATCAAGTACGGCGCGCAGAAGATCCAGGACACGACCGTGATCGGCACCAGCCAGGACTACGAGACGGTCCACGACCACTTCGTCGCCCGCGGCCGTTTCCTGAACGCGGGCGACGTGGAGCGCGGCTCCTCGGTGGTGGTGCTCGGCGGCGACGTGGCCGACGCGCTGTTCCCGTTCCTGGAGCCGGTCGACAAGGAGATCACGCTCGACGGCCGCCGCTTCCGGGTGGTCGGCGTGCTCGAGCGCAAGGGCAAGTTCCTCGGCCAGAGCCGCGACAACTTCCTGCTGATCCCGCTCGGCTCGTTCCAGAAGAAGGACGCGCGCTTCAACTTCATGGTCGCCGACATCAAGCCGATCTCGCCGGCCCGGCTCGACGACACGGTCGAGCAGGTGCGCGAGGGGCTGCGCCGCGCCCGCAAGATCCGCTACCTGGACAAGGACACGTTCGCGGTCTTCACCCAGGACACGTTCGTCGACCTCTACCGCCAGCTCACGGGCGGCATCTACCTGGTGATGATCGCGATCTCGTCGATCGGCCTGGTCGTCGGCGGCGTCGGCGTGATGAACATCATGCTGGTCTCGGTCACCGAGCGCACCCGCGAGATCGGCGTGCGCAAGGCGCTCGGCGCCCGCAAGCGCGACATCCTGTGGCAGTTCCTGACCGAGGCGATGACGCTGACCGGCGCCGGCGGCCTGCTCGGCATCGCCATCGGCGGCCTCGCGGCCACGCTGATCAACACCTTCTCGCCGTTCCCGGCGGTGCTGCAGCCGACCTGGATCGCGGTCGCGTTCTTCACATCGCTGGGCGTCGGCCTCGGCTTCGGGCTGTGGCCGGCGTGGAAGGCGGCCAGCCTCGATCCGATCGAAGCGCTGCGCTACGAGTAGCCCGCGATGACCGACGAGCAGCCGGTCGGCGGATCGGGCCCGGCGGCGCCGGAGGCCCCGGGCGACAGCTTCGTGTCGGCGCTGCTCGACGTGTACCTCGCGCCGCGCGAGGGCTTCGCCCAGTTCCTGCGGCTGCGTTCGTTCTGGCTGCCGCTCGGCCTGCTGATCGCGCTCAACGTCGCGTTCACGGCGTGGTGGGTGCCGAAGGCCGACGTGCGCGGCATGGTGCGCGCGCAGCTCGAGGAGCAGGGGATGTGGGACCGCTTCGACGCCGAGCAGCGCGGCCGCATCCTCGACCAGCAGGAGGCCGGCTTCAGGTACGTCGCCTGGCCGGGGGCGGTGCTCGGCTCGCCGATCGTGGTGTTCGTGCTGTCGGGCTTCTTCCTGTTCGTCTACCGCTTCTTCTACGGCTCCGACGTGGTGTTCCGCGACTGTCTCGTGGTCACTTCCTGCACCTTCTTCGCGGTCGGCCTGCTGCACTCGCCGGCGATCGTCGCCACCCTGCTGCTGAAGGACGACTGGACGCTGAACCCGCAACAGGCGCTGCAGGCGAGCCCGGCGGGCTTCTTCGAGCCGGGCGCCCTGCCGCCGTGGCTCGGCACCCTGTTCGCGGGCCTCGACCTGTTCGTGCTGTGGACCCTGTTCCTGCTCGCGGCCGGCTTCGGCGTCGCCTCGAAGCGAGCGACGCTCTCGGCGGCCTGGGGCGTGGTCATCCCCTACGCGCTGATCCTGATGAGCATCCTCGGCCTGCGCCTGCTGATGAGCGCCCTGTAGGCCGCCCCGCGGACCCTGGGCTTGCGCGAGGCGCCGTTTCGGGGTTAATCTCTCCGTCTCTTCCGGGGCGCCCCTAGCTCAATTGGATAGAGCAACAGACTACGAATCTGTAGGTTGGCGGTTCGATTCCGTCGGGGCGCACCACCTCAAATCCCTCATTCGCAAGGACTTCCGTAACCGCTTCCCGCGGTAGCCCTGCCTCGGGCTTGTCTTGCCGCGAGGAACCCGCGAGGAACTCCGATCCGGAGCGTATGGTCGGCGGTCACCACGCCGCTGGGTATGTCGGGTTCACGCGGGTTCAAATGCGCACGTAAGCCCAGCCCCGAGCGGACGTTACGGTCGCATTTGATTGGGTAACAAATGACGGAGGTTTGGGCTCCCTCGTGCGCTCAGGAGCTGAGGTAACATCCGCCAACCGGAGGGCTCCTGTCGTCGCGCCTCGCCTCTCCCTGGCGTGGCAAAAGCGGTTATCGGTGTCGGCTCGGTGCACTCAACGGGCCGAGCGTTTCCTGGCGCGGGAAAATGAGCAACTCCACTGGCAGGGCACTTCTCGTCGTCGGGCTGTTGCATCTCGGCTGCGGCGGTGGATCGTCGCCGACGGCTCCGGCTGCATCCGTGCCCACCCCAAGCCCAGCTCCGACGCCCCAGGTCACAGTGCTTCACTGCTCCACATTCCGGGATCTTGAGGCCGGGGCTGGCTACGAAGCCGAGATTCAATTGCCCGGTACCGGTGTCCGGGGCTCGTCCACTCTCGTAGGTACGCTTCGGACCGTGGCCGATTGGAACGAAGCGGCGAGCGACCTGAATCTCTACATGGGGTTCCCTACCTGCCCGAACGTCGGGGTCCTCCTTCGCGGCGGATGCGTCACACTTCTGAGCGACGTTACTTCCGCGAAGCCAGCTACTTTTCAGGGGAACGTCGAGTCGCACGATCTGACCGTAGATGCAGCCTCCCCCGGCAAGCGTCGCATCTACGTCCACAACGCTGGCCCGCGCACCGTCTCTGGTGCCTTGCAGGTGACGCTTACGACCGGGGGAACGAGTTCGGGAGGAGTCTCGTGCACGAGCGTCCCGGTTCCGACGCCCACGCCAACATCTACCCCGAGCCCGACACCAAGGCCGACAGCGACGCCCACGCCGTCCGGCGGCATTTGCGCCAAGTACCCGCGCGGTGGAGACGCCTATAACTGCAGCGATTTCTCTCCTCCGTCGGACGCACAGAAGTACCACGACCAGTGCGACCCGAACGATCGGAACAGGCTGGACGCGGACGGCGACGGCAAGGTCTGCGAGTAGGCCCCATCCAGAGATCACGGAATCCAGTGGGAGCCCGAGCCAGGCTACGAGTGGGATACCGAGGGGTTCCCGGAATGAAAGGAGCGGTAGTGGGGTAGTCCGCGCAGGCGGTGACTTGCCCCTTGGCCGCCGACGCACCTAAAAGATGGCGTGTGCGACAAAAGCGACCGAAGCGACGGTAGGGTGGGCTTCGGTCGCTTTTGTCGCTTATGTCGCAGGGGCTGCAGGCTGAACCAGCCGGCTGGCCACCAAGAGGGATCGCACCGAAGCGGCCGGCCTGCGGGGAGTCGCGGCCGGCGTTGACCGAAGGGGCGTCCGGTAACTACTTCGCCCCTCGCGGCTTCTTCCCCTCGTGGTCGGCGAGGGCCTGCCCGAGCAAGGCTCTGATCGCGTCGGCGCGGGTTGGGTTCGCCCAGGGGACCAGAGCCTTGAGTTGCTCGGCGTAGGCATCCACGCGCGCGAGCAAGTCGGCGGGGAGCCGGATGCCGGTCTGCACGTAGACCTCGGCGGCCTTCGGTCGGCCCATCTTCGCCATGGCCCTATGCTGCCAGCATCCGGGCGATCTGGACCGGAGCAAACCCCCGGCCGTTGCGAGTGCGGTATCCGGCGGCCTCCAAGTGACCCGCCACTGCGCGGAGGGAGAGGCCCGAGGCCCGAGCGTTCTGGGCAGCCCGAATTGCCTCCTGCTCCGCTTCGTCCTCGACAAGGCTCCCCGCTTCGAGCCGATACCCGAACGGCGCCCTGCCGCCCGTGTAGGCGCCCTGCTCGGCCATGTGGCGCATCGCTGCGGACGTGCGCTCGCCGATCGCTTCGCGCTCCCACTGGGACACGGCGCCGAGGACGTTCAGCACGAGCCGGCCCGCGGCGGAGCGGGTGTCGATCTGCTCGGCGACCGACAGCAGCGCAGGCCCGTTCGGATCAGCGAAGTAGTCCTCGACAAGCTCTCCGAGGTCCCGGACGGACCGCGTGAGCCGGTCGAGTTTCACCACCAGAAGGGCGTCAGCCTGTCCCGAGCGGAGCATCCCGAGCGCACGACCCAGGCCGGGGCGGTCCAGGGACTTCGCCGATACGCCCGCGTCCACGATGACTTCGAGGAGGTCGAGGCCGTAGAGCTGGGCGTAGGCCCGGAGCTTGGCCTCCTGGGCATCGAGGCTGACGCCCCGATCCGCCTGCTTCTCCGTGGAGACCCGAACGTAGGCCACTGTCCGCGTGACCGTCGCCGCCTCGCCTGTCGCTGCGTTCCGCTTCGCCATGCTGACAAGGTGCGGCGCGGTGTACATTTCGTCAACCCAAAAGTTACGGCGGGGTCCCGCTGTAACTAACCGCTGCCCTGGCGGAGCGTGCGCCGCCCACGGCTTCGGGCTCGGGCTGGCTCTGCGTGTCTCTGAGAGCCGCGGCATCCCGTCAGTTGATACTGCGTGCATCCCCAGAATGCCTTCCACCTGTCGCCAGGGCGAGGTGTTATCACCCGCATGGGTGAGCCGCACTTGGGGCAACTCGGAGCCGCCCGGTTCGTCTCGATTCTGTCGCGATGTCGTTCGCGCTTTCTGGACACGGCATACCCGGTCCAGGTGCCCCACGTGGCCGACTTGCGCTCAGACAGCATGTCCCAACGGGCATGCCACGTACCCTTGTTGCGTGTGACGCTGAGCAGTTCCGCAAGGCGTGGCCCCGTTTCCTCCGGAAGCTCTTGGGGTCCTTGGGTGGCCTTCAAGCAGCCCGAGCACTCGACGCGGACGGTTCCACCCGTGTTCTCGATGGCCAAGCTCAGGTGCTCGCTGCCGCAAGTCGGGCAGGCGAAGCCGTAGAACTGCGCTAGACCGCGAAGCTCGTCCAACGTTACGAGCCTGAGCCGTCGGAGGTGGGCCCGCACCGTATGCGTGCCATCGGCAGTTCGATTCTCGCGCTCATGGGAGCAGACGAGCGTGAAGTGCTGTGTCTTGATCTCTCCCCACACCCTCTCGTGCCCCGGTTCCGGCTCAAGCGCATGGTGGAAGTCGCAGAGGCTGACCAAGTTGTCGGGTGAATGGCTCCCACCGCTGGCGACGGGCTGCTTGTGGTGAACCTGGAGGCCCAGACGTGAAGGGCAGCCGTTCACCTGGCAACGGTTCGAGTCTCTTCCGAGGACCACCGCTCTGAGGTACTTCCAGAAGGGTGGATACCCCGGCCAGTGATTGAAGATTCTGAGAATCTGCTGATCGCGGCTGGTTAGCTCCGCGTACGGATCATGGAAGTGTCTCAGCCGAGGTTCTGCTGGTACTGGATTCGCCTGCTCCCATTCACGGCTGCGACGTTGCCACTCCGACGTCTTACGCGCGTCCTCTGAGTCGCTGGCGTATCCCACAGCGAGCAGGCAGGCAGTCACCAGAAGGAAGAGAGGGCTTGCGAACAGCAGCAGCAGGCTGACCCAGCCCAGAGGAACCAGTGGGCTCGGGCTGGGCTTGTGCGCGCACTGCCGCTGGAGTTCCGCGAACGCAAGGCGGCGAGCTTCTACCGCGACCTTGAATTCACGGCGGAGGCGCTCGTACCTCTCGGGGTACGAGATCAGGGCGACCTCTGAGTAGCACGCCTCGCAGAGAAACGACCGGTCGTTGAGGAGAATGCCCCGGGAGCCCGTCGAGGCGCGCTGTGCGCACAGGATGCAAGGAGCCCTCGCATCGCTGACGACACTGGCGTTGTATGCCTCGTTGCGCTCCAGAAGCTGCGCGAGCTTCACGCGGCTGAGAAAGCGCGAGGGTTTGAATTCAGGGTGCCAATGTTCGGGAGGCATCTAGGGGCTCCCTAGATCATAGAGAGGGCGCGAACGGCTCCTGTGCGCTTCAGCTCGGCGAGGGCCGCGTTTGCGGCGCACTCGTTGTCCGCTTCCTCCAGCTCCTTGAGCCGTAGCAGGTAAGCCAAAGGAATGATGGCCGCAACGTTCTAGCCACGGCGGCGAACAATCACGCGCCAACCGTTGTCTGCACGCCGCAGGCCGGCACGCACGTCGGAAGCAGCCACCCGAATCATGATCGGATTCTGGCCCAGGGATGTGTCCACGGCTTAGGTCGGGGAGTGGTGCGCCCCGAACGGCCAGCGGGCGCGGCGGATAACTCCCATGGGCTCGCCGGCCCTCGGCGCAAAGCCTGTCGCACTACCGGAGGCAGCCGACCCCCGGCCTCGGCTTGAGGCAGCCCCGGGCTCCGACGAGCCGGAATCGCGCGGACTCGGCCGACAGCAGACGACCCGAGAACGCGCCCACTTGCATCGGCCCCACGAAGGAATGGCCCGGGGGAACGGGAGCCCTCTCCAGCTCCCTCGCAACCTTCTCCCACGGGTCCCCCCACGGCGGCAGCCATGTCGGGCCGCTCCCTTGCTGGCTGCTGCTGCCGCGCGAGCGCGCCCTCCATGGAATCCACTCGGCCCGCACGTTGTAGGGCCGGGTGCCAGAGTCGGGTTCGACCCGGACCACGATCTCGGTCACGTACCAGTCGCTGCCGTTGTGGGCCGAGACGTACACCGTGTCGCCGTCCGTGACGACCTCCGCGTTGAGGCTCCCGACAGCGTCGGGAGGAAGGTCCACCGTCGCCGCTTGCGCATCTTCTTCGCCGGGCTTCGGGTCGCAGGCGCCGACGGAGTGGGAGTAGCGGTAGCCCCGGATCGAGAGCGTGGTCCTGTGCTTCCAGCCATCCATGATCCAGCCTGATTCCCGGTCGTAGACGGAAAGCGTCTGCTTGTCGTGGTCGATGACGATCCTGGGAACAGTGATGCGCTGCGTGCCGAGCCTCAGGATCACACACTGACCGTTCGGCGCGGCGACGTCGGTCGTGTTGCCCCAAAGCCCAGCAAGAAGGAGAAACGAGATGCCCAGCATGGCGACCTCCCCGAGTCAGGTGAGCGCCGGCCCGTACGGCGCAGACCCGATGAAGCCTGAGGACCCCTGTCATCCGTTGTCAGGGGTGACATGGCCGACTTGGAAGACGCTACGTTGTGGCTGTGCCGTGGGAGGTCATCGGAGAGACAAGGGCAATCCGGATGGACCGGACCCGGTAGGGCACCACTCGCGGCTATGAGGAGACCATGAACGACGAACCCGCCCCACCCGACCAGATCTGGCTCTTGTTCCCGTCCGATCCCCCGCTCGTCAGCTTGCGCTTCTCGGCCGATGATCTCGTCGCGCTGATCGTCACCATCGCCGGCCAACTGGAGAATGGCCAGTGTGGCAGCCGATTCCCCGCGATCTGCGAAGCCTTACGGCCCTTGTTCAAGGAAGGCTCCGAGCCCGTTCCGTCCAGTGATCTGCTCGCGGAGCTGGAGACGATCGAGGAGGAGCTGGGCGCGGTCCCAGGCAGGGTCGTCCCGACGTACATCTACGGGGACGAGGGCTACCCGGACCTCCTCTCGAAAGAGACGCCGAGCGCCGTGGGAACGGCCCGGGACCGCTTCCAGTACGTCCTCGGCGCCATGCGGACCTTCCTCGCGGCGAGGGCGGAGGCCGAACTGGCGACGGAGCGCGAGGGGCCGCAGGTCATGTGGTGGTGAGCTACGGTGACTTGTGCGGTACAGGTTGAAGTCGTAGGCTCCCAACTGACGCGTTGGAGGCGGACACCATGCCACCAGGCCCCCCATCCGATCGATTCTGGGTGTGCCCTCAGTGCAAGAGGCACGTGCCGGTCCGGATCGATACCTGCCGCTGCGGCCAGGCTCGCAGTTCGAGTTCCGGCCCACAGGAGCCGATCGAGGCGGAGATCCTGACCCCGCCTGAGCGTGCGGTGGTTCGCCATGCGAGCGAGCCGCCCCGGGCTGTTCAGCGCCTCGACGTCCCGCCGTCGCCAGTCAAGCTCAAGCAGTTCGCGCTGAGCGGACAGTCGGCGGGCTGGATGGTCGCTGCAGCAGTACTCGTGGGCGTGTTCCTGGGGCGCGGCAACAATCCTCCCCAACCTAGCCAGCAGGGCGTTGTTGTGGTCACTGTTCCGGCTGCGCCGCGCGCTGCAGCCGAAGCCAGTGCCCAGCCCGTTACGGCTGAGCCGACGCCAGCCCCGGACGCCGAGGCGCCGACCGAGGAGCCCGCGAGCTTGGACTCGGCTCCGAAGAGCGAACGGGATCAGCAGTACGCGCTGGCCGATTCGATCTACCGGCCTCACATGATGCAGGTTGTGGACCCGGCCAAGCGCTTCGACCTCCAACGGCGCCGGTACGAGGCCGCTTGTCGCGGGAAGAAGACCGTGACGGTCCGCGAGGGCGAGCGCGGGGGGAGCGAAACGTCGCAGGGGACAGCCGTGGGGTCGGCAACATCGGATAGCAGATCCGTCGGTGTCGGCGTCGGCGTCGATTCGCAAGGGAACGCTGCGCTCGGCGTGGGTGTGGCGGCCGGGCAGACCACGACCACGACCACCGAGAACTGGAGCGGAACGCGCCACTGGTTCGAATCCTGGAGCGAGGCGGAGTACGCCGACAACGAGACGACCGTCGAGTGCCGCCTGATCGCCCACGAACTGACCGAACTCTCCCCGAAGATCACGTCAGCGCTCGCTGCCGCCGAGCGGGAGGCCGTGCAGCGGGGCGTCTGGACCTGGCTCCAGTCTGAAATTCCCGACCGGCTCGCGGCCGAGCTGTGGGGCCGCTAGGGCAGGCCATGGACGAGCAGTCAGCCGCGGAGGCCTTCGCGCGAGCTTGGAATCGGCTCGACCCGGAGGGACTTGGTGCGCTTCTCGCGGAGGATGTCAGGTACGCCTCCCAGAACGTCTTTGATGAACTCGTGGGCAGGAACGAAGTGCTGGCATACCTTCGAGGCAAGATGGCAACAGTACGGCGAGCCGGAGACACCGCACAGGTCCATGCAGAAATGGGCGTGACCACGTACCCCAGTGTCCGACCTTGCGTATTGCTTGCACAGGGGCAGCGCGGTCGCCCGACGGCTCTCGCGCTCCTCGAAGTGACAGGGGGCGTTGTGCAGAGAATCGACCTGTGCACCGTGGCCCCCCACCCAGACTCGGCTCGTCGCACAGGAGTCTACCCATCGTGAGGGCTGCGGCGACCGAGACCGTGCGCCCACTCGGAGTGCGGCGCTGACGCCCGAAGTGACGCCCGTTCCGTTGCCCGCGGACTGGGCGAGGCTTCACGCAATCCTTGAGGCTGCCTGGCGGGCGAGCGCCGCAAGCGCCCGAATCCCCGCCCCTCCGACTCCGCTCATACTGGCTGGAGCAGCCTTCTCCTCGGCCGCGGACATTCGTGACCGATGGCGTGCCCTGATTCGCTGGGCCAACGAGTACGGGTTTGGGGACGCCCTGGCCGCACACCTGCCGCCGCCTCCCAGCACAGACGTGGCAGCCGACATCGCAGGCGTCTCCGACGATGGCGTAGGGTGGTGGCCCGAATATGGCGCTCAACGTCACGAGCCGAAGCGGAAGCCCTCGAGGGACGAGACCGAGGCTGCCCTCTCGGTGCTCCGCGCCCGGTGGCGAGAGATCGCGGGAAGTGCCCTGGCTGCGACCACGCGCCCGGTTGGCTTCACGGGGGCGAAGTTGCGAAGACTCCTCGTGTCGGCTGACGCCGGGGCGGCTCCGCCTTGGGGCAGCTGGTACTCCACTTCGGAGAACCCGCGAGCGTTCACGGCATTCCGTGCCGCCGTAAATGCGGCCATCGCGCCCCTTGAAGTAGACGACGTATCGTTTGAAACAAACAACTGGTCGAAGCAAGAGTAGAGGCCCCAGGCGATCAAGCCCCTGCGCACGAGGACGCACTTGGTCCGCCCGGCCAGAAGCACCCGGTCAGAAGCGCGAGGAAGTCCGAAGGCGCTGATGGATCTGGACAAGCTGTTCAAGCGGCCGGCAGAAAAGCTGCTGGGGAACCCGGCGGCGGCGCAGTACGTCACGGAATTCTGGGCTGCGAAGAAGGCTAAGACCGAGCGCTCGTCGCGGAATTCCACGCAGCAACCGGCCCGAACCGAATCCGACCAGCCTGCGGGCGACCGTCCGCTGACAAACGACAGCGCATCTCAGAGGGTGCGTCGTCCCTAAGGACCTCGCTGTCGGAGCCGCGGGCCCTTCATCGGAATCGCCTCCTCGAAGCGCGCCAGCTCTCGGTTGAACCGGACCGCGACGGAGCCGGTCGGCCCGTTCCGGTTCTTCGCGATCAGAAGCTCCGCGTCGTCGCCCGTGTCGGACTTCCACCAGCACAGGACCGCTACGTCAGCGTCCGCTTCGATCGAACCGCACTCGCGGAAGTCGGCCAGGTGTGGCCGGCCCTCGGCCCGGTCCTCGGCCTTGCGGTTGAGCTGGGCCGCGACGACCACGGGGACCCCGAGCCGGCGCGCCATCGCCTTCAGGCCCCGCGACACCTCGCCCAGCTCCTGGTCGCGGTTCGCGCCGCGCGTGATCGTAGTCGCGCGGCAGAGTTGCAGGTAGTCGATGACCACGACGCCCAGGCCGGCGCGGGCCTGGAGCCGCTTCGCGCGCGCGTGGATCTGTGGCACGGTCGGCGCCGTCAGCTCCTCGAGGTAGAGCGGGCGTTGCACGGTTCGGGCGAGGCCCGCGGTCAGGCCCGGCCAGTGCCGCGAGTTGGCCCCGTTGCCCCGGATCCACGTCGCGGAGACGCCGGCCTCAGTGCACACGCGCCGCACGGCCACTTCCTCGGGACCCATTTCGAGGGACGCGAGCATGACCACAGCACCTGCGCCAGAAGCGGCCTCGGCGACCTGCAGCCCGAGGCTCGACTTACCGCGGCTCGGCCGCGCGCCGATCACGACGAGTTGCCCAGGTTGCAGGCCACCCGTCAGAGCGTCGAGGCCCGGAAGGCCCCAGGTCACTCCGACGAGACCATCAGGGGCGAGGGCCAGGCGTTCCAGCTCGCGGCTTGCGATGCGCGCCAGTTCGTCGGGCCCGAAGGACCCGCCGCGAGCCGGCGCAGCGGCCTCGAGGAACGTCGCCTGCGCCTTGTCGAGCAGCTCGGTTGCGCTCCTCTCGCCGGAGTCGGCCAGTCGCTTCAACGCGTCGATTCGAGCGACGACCTCCCGCCGTTGCGCCGCTTCCCGCACTAGGCCTGCCCAGGCCGTGACGCCACCCTCCGTGATGCGCGGCACGCCGTCGAGCAGGCCCGCGACGTAGGCCGGCCCGCCCGCGGTCGCGAGGTCGTCGGTCGCTTGGAGCGCGTCCTTGAGCGTCACGAGGTCAGCGGGGCGATCCGCGAGGGCGAGCCGCGACAGCGCGGTCCACACCGCCCTGTGCCGCTGGTCGGCGAAGTCGCCTGCGTGCAGCCGATCAGCGACGGCAGGCCAGACGGTCGGGTCCACCAGCACGGCGCCGAGTACCGTCCGCTCTGCCTCCAGCGCGCGCGGGATCGGCGCGCTCATGCTGCACCCGCTTCGCGGCGCGCAGCCTCGCGGGCGCGCTCGTGGAACGGCACTTCGTCGAGCGGGCGGTCGGCGTAGATCGCGACCGGCGCCGGCTCAGCCTGACCGGCGCGCAGCACCGCCTCGGCGTCCGCGGCCAGCTTGTCCACGTTGTCGGGCCGGAACAGGTATGCCGCGTCGAGCTTCGCGTGTTGGACGGCCCAGGCCAGCAAGCCACCGCGCGGGGCGAGCGTCGGGGTCTGCTGCGCCAGCCCCACTGCGCGGGCGATCGCCTGCAAGTCCTCGACGGTCGCCCCCGCGTCGAGTCCGCGGCGGGCAGCCTCAAGCATGCCGAGCGTGGCGCTCTTGCGGCCCATGTTTTCCCGGTACGCCTCGGCGACGGTGGCGACCATCGGGAGGGCCTCAAGGTCCTTGCGTCGCCGCTCCGTTTCCGACGCGCGCGCGGGTTGAGACGTTCTCTTAGACGTTCTTAGGACGTTACTGGTCGCCTCGCGCCCAGGTAGCAGTCGCGCCGCGACCCGGTCGTGGTCGTCTGGCGACCCGGTCGTGTGGCGACCCGGTCGCGCTGCGATCCGGTATCGGTTCGCCCGCCGAGCCTGCCCAGGCATCGAGCCGCCGGGCTCTAGGTCGAAGATCCTCTCCGGCCCCTGGCACAGTCGGTGGATGGCCGCTTTGATCGCCGTCTGGCCCAGGCCCGTCCACGTCGAGAGCCGGGCCAGCGACGGCCACGCCGTGCCGCTGGCGCCCAGGTGGTCAGCGATCGCGAGCGCTACCAGCCGGTCAACGTGGCGGCAGCACGAGCCCTTCGCGGTCACGATGTCGCGCACCGTCGCGAATGCCTCCCAGGTCACGAGAGCCGCCAATCGGCGCGCGGCCCGGAGCGATCGCTGCCCTCGCGGAGCTGCGCCTCACGTTCGACGGCGCGGCGCAGCGGGCCGCGGGCCACGTGGCGCAGCACCTCAAGTTCGGTGTCGGGCACCAGCGGCAACGGCAACCGACCCGGGCAGCCGAACGGCATCCGGCGTATCGGGGCGCGACGCGGGGCAACGTCGCTGCCGATGGTCGTGCCGCGCGCCGTGGCGTTCCTTTTGGTGGGCACGGCCTACCCGATGTCGCTCGTGGAGCGACGGGTCCGCGACGCGGCCCAATCGAGCAGATCCTGCCGCCGGTAGCCCACGCGCCGGCCGAGCTTGACGAACCGCGGGCCCGAGCCCTCAACCCGCCAGCGTTCGAGGGTCTTGGGAGAGATGATCGCGTTGCCCCACTCGTCCGCACCCAAGAACCGGGCAGCGCCGAGGGTGTCGAGAAAGTGACTGTCCTGATCGGCCATTGGCTCCTACCTCCATGCCCTCAGTGCAAGGGCGGCCTAGAGAGTAGGAAGGCGGGCCGGAACCGTCGAAGGGACAACCCCGCGACATTTCGCGAGGTTGTCCCCTCGTTATCCAGCCCGCCGTATCGAGGCGATTACCGCCTCCTGAAAGTCGAGGTCATCGTCGGCGGGGTAGGGAAATCCCATTGCAGCCAAGCACGTCCGGAACGTGCGACTGAGACGGCCCTCCCGCTGCTTTTTGATGGCCAGCCCCGAGGCTAAAAGGAGCTGTGCGATCCTGACTCCGAGGATCAATCGCCACATGCCAGCTGGCCGCCGCGGTGGCCCCGGCTTGCGGCGTTCGCGGTCTGCCTTATCGATGAGGGCTAAGGCTGAATGGAGGACATCGATAGCAGTCTCAGCCTCTGAAAGCCACGCCTCGGGGAGGGCGCGCATGGCGGAAAGGTCCGGGAGAAAGATGACGTCACCCGACTGCCAGGGATCGCTCAGGGTTTGACGGGCCCCCTGTGACAAGGCGGCGAGTTGCCGGCGCAAACGTGCGGCGGCGTTTCGGACCTTCGCGATCTCGCGAAGCTGATTCGCGACAGCGTCCGTTCTCTGCCTCCACCATGAGTTCGAATCGGTGGCACGTTGACCGATCTCCGCTGCGGCCCCTCGTCGCGCCGACGCGAGATCTTTGGTACTCGCAGTGATTCGATACGGCCGGTTGGAGTCGATGAACTCCTCTAGCTTCTCGATGACATCCGTTCTGCCGTCGAGTGCGGACAGAAGCTCCTCCCGATCATCCTCGTTGAAGATGAACCGACCCGAAGAACTCCTGCCCTTGGTCATGTCCGACGGTCCTGTTCCTCCGCGCCACCACGCATCGCGGATGCGAGCCTGCTGGCGACGGCATCAGACGCAGCCTTCAGGGGGTCCGCCGAGAGGTGCGCGTACCGTTTGGTCGTCTGCGCCTGGGAATGCCCGAGGAGGGCGCCAATGACGGGAAGACTCTGCCCATCGGCGGCGGCCATGCTCGCGAACGAATGCCGCAAGTCGTGAAGCCGCACATCCACAAGGCCGGCCCGCCGGCGAATGACCTGCCACACCTGCTCAACGCCCCACAGCGTCAGCGGCTGCCCCTTCCGTCCACCCGGGATCACGTACGGGTTTCCCTCAAGTCGCGGCAGTTCCTTCAGAAGCTTCACTGCGGGGGCGGGTAGGAACACTGTCTTGGCGCCGGTCTTGGAGTCCGGTAGGCGGGCACGGCCCGCCTCCAGATCGACGCTGTCCCATGTCAAGCCGAGGACCTCGCTGGCGCGCGCCCCTGTGAACACCAGCAGGCGGATGGCCGCGAGGGCGAACGGTGACACGGTCTCTATGCGCTTGCTCTTCTCCTTCTTTGCGGCGGCGGCAGGGCGCTTCGGTCCTCGCTTGTGGCCGGCACGGTCTTTCGTTTTCCGTAGCGTCTTC
>JAMPXO010000057.1 GCA_023701125.1 Vicinamibacteria bacterium
GCAACTTCCCGGTCGAGCTCGGCAAGATGGGCTTCGTCTTCAACTTCATCACCTACGGCGGCCACCAGATCGACGGCCTGGCGGGCGAGGAGTTCGCGGCCTCGCTGCGCCAGGACGGGATGCTGGCGCTGGCCCGGCTGCAGCGGAAGTTCCGGCTGGTGGACTCGCCGTACCGCACCCCGCAGACGCTAGTGGGCGGCCCGCGCGCGGACGCCGGCCTGATGGCGGTCTCGGGCGGCACCGCGGCGACCAAGGCGATGGGCAAGGGCTCGACCCAGCACCAGCACCTGGTGCAGACCGAGGTGCCGACGAAGCTGCTCGAGGAGTGGCTGGCGACGTGGACGAAGCACCACGGGCTGGACACGGGGCTGAAGGTCACGCTGCGGCCGCACACGGCGGGCTCGGAGCTGCTGGAACTGGCGCTGACGAGCGCGAAAGGCGAGAAGCTGGCGCAGGTCATCTTCGCGCCGATCGCGGACCGCAAGGGCCGAAACATCCTGTCGGTCCGCGACCAGAACACGTTCGACCAGGCGCTGCGCAAGAAGCGGCTGATGAGCCTGATCCACCTGTTCCTGATCCACCGCTACAAGGCGGCCTCGGTCCACTACGTCACGCCGACCGAGGACAACCACTACCAGGCGCAGAAGATGAAGGCGCACGGCCTGTACCTCGACGTGCACGACGAGGTCGGCCAGATCATCGTCGCCAACGTGGACGCCGAGTCGGTCAAGCAGTTGCTGGCGGCCGACCGCAAGCGGCTCGACGACCTGATCCAGCAGCGCAAGGCGTAGCGGCCCTCAGGCCGCGCGAGGACTCCTCGCCTGGCGGGCCTCCGCCCGCCAGGCCAGGACGCCGTAGACGAGCGTGAGCGCCCACAGCACGAGCAATTCGTGGCGGACGTGGCGCAGCTCCGCGCCCATCTCCGTCAGGCGCAGTACGCCGGCGATGCCGGAGGTGCTCGGCACCAGCAGCGACAGCGCGCGCAACCCGTCCGGGATCGCCTCGGCGGGCCACGCGAAGCCGGCCATGAAGACCGAAGGCAGGGACGTGAAGAGCAGCACCTGCAGCGCGGTCTCGCGGTGGTGGAACAGCCGCGACAGGGCGAGCGCCAGGAAGATGCAGGCGAGCAGGAACGGCAGCGCGAAGAGCGCGAGGTCGAGGCCGCGGCTGCGCTCGGGGAAGCCGTAGAAGCGGAAGACGACGGTGAACATCAGCGCGGCGTAGAGGGAGTACAGCGCGAGGTAGAAGGACGCGCGGCCCGCCAGGCGGGTCAGCGGGGGGGCGTTCGACGCGGGCTGGCCTGCCTCGGCCGCGGTGCCGCCGACCAGGCCGATGCCGATCAGCAGCGTCTGCTGGAGGATCAGCACCAGCACGGCGGGCACCACGTAGCTGGCGTAACCCTCGACGGGGTTGAACAGCGGCCGCACCCGGAGCGGCACCGGCTCGCGCCGTTCGAGTGCCGCGGCCTCCGTCAGCCCGCGGGCCTGCAGGCGCCGGATCTCGATCCCCGCCGAGAGCGTGCCCGTCGCCTCCAGGAAACCGGTCGCCACCTGGCGGTAGACGAGGAAATAGCTGGCGTCGGCGAACACGCCGACCTTCGCAGGCCGCTGCAGCAGCACCTCGCGCTCGAAGCCCTCCGGCACGACCAGGTAGCCGCCGGTCCGCCCGGCCAGCACGAGCGCCTCGGCGCCCGACTCGGTCTCGGGGCGCTCCGCCACCGCCAGCAGCGGGTGGGCGTCGGCCATGCGGATCAATTGTCGCGAGAGCGCGCTGCGGTCGTGGTCGACGACCGCGACGGGCACCTCGCGCAGCACCTGGGCCCGGTACGGGATCGGGTAGAAGAAGGAGTAGAGCGCGACCGCGCCGGCCAGGATCAGCAGCGCGCCGGGGTCGTGGAAGACGCGGCGGGCCTCGGCCCGGGCCTCGGTCGCGATGGCGACGAGCGCTCGGCTCATCGCCGGCCCCAGTAGCTCGGGTCGGAGGCGACGCGGCGCAGTCGTCTCCACACGAGCGGCGGCAGCAGCACGACGAACGCCAGCAGCGCCAGCAGCGGCGTCGCCGAGACGGCGGCGGGGGACCCCTTCAGCGACTGCTCGACGAGCACCTGCAGGTAGTGGGTGAGCGGCAGCAGCGCGCCCCAGGCGCGGGCGAACGGCGGCATGCCCAGGGTCGGGAAGGTGATGCCCGCGTAGGCGAAGGCCGGCGAGGCGATGAAGGCGGCGACGCTGGTCGCGAAGCGCAGGTTGGCGAGGCCCGCTGCCAGCGCGACGCCGATCGCCTGGTAGGCGAGCACGAACAGCAGCGAGGCCAGCAGCAGCAGGCCGAAGCTGCCGCGCAGCGGCACGCCCCAGCCGCCGAACAGCGCGGCCATCGTGGCGGCCGTCACGGCGAGAAAGCACAAGGTTGACGGCAGCAGCTTGCCGACCAGCGCCCGGACCAGCGAGCCGTCGGCGGCGGCCAGCCACTCGGCCGCCGTGCCCTCGCGCAGCTCCGAGCCGACCGCGTCCACGGCAGCCAGCAGCACGAAGATGTGGAGCAGGGTCGGGAACAGGGCGACGAACAGGTACGAGACGTAGTCGAGCTGGGGGTTGAACAGGGCGTGGACGTCGGCCCGCACCGGCTCGAAGCGGGCCCGGGCGCTGGCCTCGGTCTCGCCGGCCGCGCGCAGTCGACGCAGCTCGAGGCCGGCCGAGAGGGTGGCGGTCGCCGCCTGCAGGTCGCGCCGCACGAGAGCCGCGGGAACCAGCCACTGGGCGTTGGTGTAGGCGACGGCCGGCGCGGAGTGCCCGCGCCGCGCATCGCGCTCCATCCCGGCAGGCAACACCACGAACGCGTACACCGCGCCGGCCAGGATGCGCTCCTCGCCCTGCCGCGGGTCGGCCAGGCGCTCGACGACGCGGACCGTCGGCGTGGCGTCGATCATCCGCGTCAACTGCCGCGACAGGCGGGTGTGGTCGAGATCGACGACCGCCACCGGCAGCTCGCGCGGCAGGCCGGCCGAGAACAGGCCCCAGGTGAAGAGCAGCGACGCCGCGGGCAACACGAGCAGCAGCAGCGGCTGCAGCGGGCGGCGGGCGATGCGCTTCAACTCGCGGCGGAGCACGGCGCTCAACGCGGCCTCCGGACCTTCAACGCGCCCGCTGCGCCCACTCCACGATCGCGCTCATGCCCGGCCGCAGGCCCGCGGCGGGAACCGTGGGCCGGGCCCGGACCTCGAACGTCTTGAGGTCGAAGCCGCCCGAGGCGCTGGTCGAGCGCCAGGTCGCGAAGTCGCCCTGCGGGGCGATCGCGCTGACCCGCAGCTCGAGGTTGCGGCCGAGGGCGGGGAAGCGGGCCTGCAGCGCGTCGCCCACCGCGAGCCCGGCGAGGCGGTCCTCGCGCAGGTTGAAGACGACCCACACGTCCGAGAGGTCGACGAGGGTGACGACCGGGTAGCCCGCGGCCGCCATCTCCCCGGGCTCCAGGTTGCGGGCGGCCACCTCGCCCGCGCGGGGCGCGGTCAGCAGCGTCTCGCCGAGGTAGGACTCCACCTCGGTGACGGCGCCCTGGGCCTGGCGCACGACGGCGGCGGCCGCGTCGCGGTCCTCGCGGCGGGCGCCGGCGACGGCCATCTCGTGGACGGCTCGGGCCGCGTCCGCCGCGGCGCGGGCCGCCTTCCAGTTGGCCTCGGCTTCGTCGCGCCGCTGCGCCGGCACGACGCCGTCGCGGTGCAGGCGCTCGAGCCGATCGCGGGTCGAGGCCGCCAGCTCGGCGGCCGCCTCGGCGCGCTGCCACTGGCTCCACGCCGCGCGCACTTCTTCCGGGCGCGCCCCGCCGTCGGCCTTGGCGCTCTGGGCGCGGGCCGCGGCGCGGACCGCCGTGGCCTGGTCGAGCTTCGCGTGGATCTCCACGCTCGACAGCCGGGCGAGCGGCGCGCCTTTCTCGACCCGCTGGCCGACCTCGACCAGGACCTCGGCCACCCGCCCTGGCACCTTCGCGGAGACATCGACCTGGGCGGCCTCGACCTCGCCCTGCACGAGGTCGGGCCGGGCGCAGCCCGCTCCGGCCAGCGCCAGCGCCAACCCGCACGGCAGCAGACGACCGATCGACTTCACGGGTGCACCTCGTTCGCGCCGGGACGGGTTCGCCACTCCTCGAAGCGGTCGGCGCTGCCGCTGGCCTCCAGCAACTCGGCCAGCGCGTCGACGAACGCGTAGGCTGCCGCGAGCCGCTCGAGGCGGATCTTCTGCTGCGCGAGGCGGGCGTCGACGACCTCGAGCGAGGTGGCGAGCCCCTCCTCGAAGGCGCGGCTGCGGGCGCGCAGGTTCTCGTCGGCCAGCGCCCGCGAGGCCTCGAGCGACTCGAACTGCTCGTGCGCCTTGCGGGTGGCCAGGTACTGCCGCTCCACCAGCGTGGCGAGGTCGCGTTCCAGTTTCTTGTCCAGCAGCGCGACCCGCTGCTCCTGCACGCGGGCCGCGGCCAGCTTGCGCGCGCGCCCGCCACCGTCGAACAGCTCGACCCGGGCGCCGACGCCGGCCATCCACACGGGCTCGATCGGCGACAGGTCCTCCTTGCGCAGCTCGTACGCGCCGTAGGCGAAGACCTCGGGCCAGCGCGCGCCGCGCTCCGCGGCGACGGCCTGGGCCGCGAGGTCGGCCTGGGCGCGCAGCCGCTCGCGCGCGGGGTGCGACGCGAGTGCGCTGTCGCGGAACGGCCCGCTGCCGCCGAGGTCGGCGATCACGAACAGCGGCGTCACCGGGTCGCCGACGGGGGCGTCGGCGGCCAGCAGGTTGGCGAGTGCGAGGCGGGCGAGGGTGACGTCGTGGCCGGCCCGCTTCCACTGCCGGTCCGCCTCCGCCCAGGCCACGTCGGCGTGCAGCCGCTCGACGCGGGCGATCAACCCCTCCTCCTCGAGCCGGCGGGCGTCCGCGCGGTGGCGCTCGAGGCCGTCGCGCACGTCGGCTCGCACCGCCTGCTCCTCCAGTGCGAGGCGCAGGCCGAAGTAGGCGCGCACCAGCGAGCGCAGCACGCCGTGCTCGGTCTGGCGGACGTGGGCCTGCGCGTCGCGGACGCGGGCCTCGGCCGCGCGGTTCGCGGCCTCGATCCGGCCGCCCGTGAACAAGGCCCAGCGCGCGGAGAGCGGCACGCGCAGCATGTCCTGCTTGAACAGCGTCTCCTCGAACGGCGGCACCAGGCTCGCCGGCACCTGCGGGTGGAGCTTCAGGATCACGTCGCGGATGGGGTCGAGGTCGAGCAGGATCTCGTCGCCGAGGTGGGTGTAGAGCGCCGACACCTCGACCCGCGGAAAGGCGAGGCTGCGGGCGGCGCGTCGCTCTTCCTCGCGCTGGACGATCTCGGTCCGCGCCGCCAGCAGCGTCTCGTTCTGCGCGCGGGCCATCGCCAGGGCGTCGGGGAAACGGAGCGGCGCAGGCTCCTGCGCCGGTGTCGGGACGGTCGCCAGCAGCAGCGCGAGTTGGACGAGGCGGGCCAGCGGGATTCCACGGGGGCCGCGGTGAGGGTTCGACGAAGCACGAGGGGCGCGCAAGGGCGACCTCCGTCCCGTGGACGTTACAAAGCGCGTGCCGCGCTCCAGGCGGGTTTTCGGCGGTCGCCAGGCCCGATCGGGCGAAAGATGTTCCCTCGCGCCGCGAGCGGCGCAACGGGTTCGCATCCTGCGTTGCGCGGCCCGTCGCGGAGGCCTTTCGAGAGGAGTAGGATTCGTCTTGTGAGACGCGCACTCGGCGTTCTGCTCGGGACGTTTGTCGCCCTCACGGCGGCGGCGCCGGCCGTCGCGGCGGAGCCGCCGCTGATCGCGCTGGTGCTCGACACCTCCGGCTCGCTGACTGCTGACGACGTCGCTCGCCGGCAGCAGATCGCGGCCAGCCTGCTGGCGGCGCTGCCCGCGGGCAGCGAGATCGCGGTCTTCAACTTCGACGACGAGTCGCGGCTCGTGCTGCCGCGCAGCTCCGACCGCGCGAAGGTGCTGGCGGCGATCGACGCCCAGGGCCGGGCGGGTCGCTTCACGGCGATGCACGACGCGCTCTACGACGCGACCCGCTACGTGTCGGACGTCGCCGGCCGCCGCCGCGGCATCGTGCTGGTCACCGATGGCAAGGACGAGAACAGCGCCTTGCGGCTGGAAGACGGGGCGGCGCTGGCCCGCGACGGCAACGTGCCCGTGTTCGCCGTTGGCGTGGGCAAGGTGCAGGATCGGGTCCTGCGCCGGATCGCCAAGCTGACCGGTGGCCGCTACTTCGGCACCGACGCGGACGGCGCATCGATGGCCGAGACGATCGTCGCGGGCCTGCCGGTGTCCGTCGTCCCTGCAACGCACCCGGCCGGCACTCTCGAGTCCTCCGCTGGCTCGACGGCCGTCGTGCCTGCGGTGCCTGCCGCCGTTCCCGCGTCGGCGGCGGCGTCGGCTTCGATCTGGGTCTGGCTCGGCCCGCTGCTGGGCGTGCTGGCGGGGCTGGGCGTCGCGCTCCTGATCCTGTGGCCGCGGGGCGGTGCCAGACCCGCGGCTGCGGCTCCGGCGGCCTACACGCCGGCGGCCGCGCCGGCGGCCGAGGCGTTCGAGGAGCCCGGCACCCTCGTGATGCGGATGGAGGACCTGCCCGAGCCCACCGACCGCACGATGGTCATCACGATGAAGCCGCTGCTGCACGTGACGAAGGGGCCGGACTCGGGTCGGCTGTTCGAGGTCAGCCTCGACGCCGCCACCAGCATCGGCCGCGCCGATGGCAACGACGCGGCGCTCGGCGACCGCACGGTGTCGAGCCAGCACTGCCGGATCCGGCCGCTGCCCGACGCGGGCTTCGAGGTGATCGACCTGCAGAGCACGAACGGCACGTTCGTGAACGACCGCCGCGTCAGCCGCCAGCGGCTGGTGGCTGGCGACGTGATCAAGGTGGGGGAGAGCTCCATCTCCTTCCGCATGGATCACATGAAGGGCGACTGAAGCCGACGGGCGGCTCGCGCCAGGCAAAGCCTGACGCTCGGCCCTCGGGGGCTCCGTCGCGAACGGACGCTCCTCCGCCCCCGAACCCCCTATCGCCGGCGGTTCATCGCCTGGCGGGTCTCGCGGTCGATGTCCTTGCGCTTCAGCGTCTCGCGCTTGTCGTGGCTCTTCTTGCCGCGGGCCAGGCCGATCTCGATCTTGACCTTGCCGCCCTTGAAGTAGGCACGCAGCGGCACCAGCGTGAAGCCCCTCTCGGCGACCCGCCCGCCCAACTTGTCGATCTGGTGGCGGTGCAGCAGCAGCTTGCGGGCGCGGTCCTCGGAGTGGTTCATCAGGTTGCCGTGGGAGTAGGGGCCGATCCGCACGCCGGACAGGAACATCTCGCCGTTGCGCGGCTCGACCCAGCCGTCGCGGAAGTTGAAGCCGCCCTCGCGGATCGACTTCACCTCCGTGCCGCGCAGCACGAGCCCCGCCTCCACCCGCTCCAGCACCTCGTAGTCGTGCAGCGCCTTGCGGTTGGTGGCGATCGCCTGCTCGTCGTCGCGGGCGGCCTGCTTCACGCGAACTCGAGCACGGTCTTGACGTCCTCGGGCGTGCGATCGAGGGCGCGCAGCGCGTCCGTGAACGGCAGCCGGCGGGTGATCAGCTTCGCCATCCAGCCCGGCAGTCGCTCCTCGGCGAACTCCAGGTCGCGGACGCCGGCCTCGAAGTGGCGGCGGGCGGCGTTGACGGTGCCGAACACCAGCCGGTTGCCCAGCACCATCTCGCGGTTCCAGGTGGCGACGTCCACGTCCAGGTTCTTGGTGCCGCCGGTGACCGAAGAGAGGATGCACACGCCCGCGGGGCCCAGCAGTTGCATGGCCGGGACCACGACGTGGGTCGAGCCGGTGGCCTCGAACACCAGGTCGATGCGGCCGAGCTTCGTCTTCAGGTCGGAGAGCGGGGTGCGGCCCGTGCTGACGTAGTCGATCCCCGCCTCGTCGAGCAGCAGGTCCTTGAACGTGCCCTCAGGCTCGAGCGCCGCCACCGTCACCTGGTAGCCGCGCATGCGGAGGGCCGCGGCGGCCAGGATGCCCACCGGGCCGGCGCCGAGCACGACGGCGCGGCGCGGGTCCCACGCCATCCGCTCCTGGATGCGCAGGGCCTGCTCGATGCCCTTCTGGACGATCGTCATCGGCTCCAGCAGCACCGCGGTGTGGCGCAGGCTGTGCGGCAACTTGACCAGGTAGCGCGGGTTCTCGCTGTAGCGCTCCGACATGAAGCCGTGCAGGCCGCCGATGCCGCGCTCCTGGAAGCGGCCGGTGAGGCACATGTCGTTCTGGTCGGACGCGCAGGGCCGACACGGCTCGTCGCACGGCCGCCGCACCGTGGCGACGACCAGGTCGCCCTCCTCGAGCCCGTGGCCCGCGGGCACGGTCTCGACGACGCCCAGGTTTTCGTGGCCGAGCACGAGGTAGGGGCTGGCACCGGGCGCCGAGCCGTAGAGCCCCTGGTGGATCTCCACGTCGGTGCCGCACACGCCCGCCTCGAGCACGCGGACCACCGCCTCGCCCGCGGCCGGGGTCGGCTCGGGCACGTCGGCGCGCACGTGCAGGCTGTTCTTGTTCCCGGGCACGACGGCGACCGCTTTCATCGGGACCTCCAGGGGCTTCGCGGTTATCTTACCCGCCGTGAGATCGACGGCCGCCGGCCTGATCGTCGCGCTGCTCGCCGCCTGGGCCGGGGCCACGCTGCTCGTTCGCTCGGGACCACGACCCGCGGCCGCCATGCGCGCGGGCGGCGAAGAAGCGTTCGCCCGCGGCCTCCACCCGCGCGAGCTGCCCGCGGGCGGCGCACCGCTGCGCTGGACCGGCGCCGCGGCCGCGGTCGTCTTCGAGCGCCTGCCCGAGCTGCCGCTGGAGCTCACGCTTTCACTGCCGGGACGGCGTGGCGCGGTGCTGGTGGGGGAGGGCGGGCGCATCCTCGGCCGCCTGCCCGCCGAGCAGCGCACGGCGTCGTACTCGCTCGCGCCGGGACCTGCACACCGCGAGATCACGCTGTCGGTCGAAGCCTTCGTGGCCGGGGACGGGCGCACGCTCGGCACTCAGCTCGACCGCGTCGGCGTGAGCTGGCCGCGCGGGATCGGCTGGCCGCGGTTCGGCCTCGTCGGCCTGCTGTGGCTGGCCGGGCTCGGGGTGGCGATCGGGGCACGCCGCGCGGGTGGCAGTGCGGGCGTCGTCGGCTTCGCGAGCGGAGGCGGGGTCGCGGTCGCGGTCGCGCTGTTGTGGCCCGTGGGCCTGGCGTTCTCGCCGGTCGCGCCGTGGCTGGCCGCCGCCGTGGCCGCGGCGGGCGTGGCCGCCGGCGAGGTCGCGCGGCGGCTGGCGCCCGGGGCGGGCACCGCGGCGCTCGAGCTGGCGGCCGCGCTGTTCGTGGTCGCCGTCGCGTTCGGGCCGCTGGCCGCGTCGCCCGCGATGGTGGTCAGCGACGCGGTGTTCCAGGCCAACAAGCTGACCCAGGTCGCGCGCGGCGACCTGTTCCCGGTCAGCGTGACGCAGCACCAGCCGCCGTTCCGGTTCCCGTACGGCGTGGCCTTCTTCGCCCTGCTGGCGCCACTGGCTCGGGCCGGTTTCGAGCCGGTCACTGTCGTGCGCTGCGCCGCCGCGCTGGCCACCGTGCTGGCCGCCTTCGCCTGGGTCGCGGTACTGATTCCTTCGGGCGCGCGGGCCGCGGCGATCGCTGGCCTTGCGCTGGCGGTGACGCCGATCGCGTTCGACGTGTTCTCTTACGGCAACCTCGCCAACGTCTTCGCCCAGGCCGCGACGCTCGGCCTGCTCGCCTGGTGGATCGGGCCCACTCCCGGCGGGCTGGCGACGGGCGCCGCGCTGGCGGCACTGGCGGGGTTGTCCCACCTGTCCGGCGCGCTGGTGCTCTTTCCGCTGGCCCTCGCCCTGGCGCTCTTCGATCGCCGCGGGGCGGGGGACGTGCGGTGGCGCGCGCTGGCGCTGGGCCTGGCCGTCAGCTTCGCCTACTACGCGTCGTTCCTGCCGTTGATCGTCAGCCAGCTCGGGCGCCTGGGCGAAGGCGGCGGCGGGGGAGGCGGGCTGCTCGACGGCCTGCTCGTGCAGGTGGCCGCCGTGCTCGCGCAGTTGGGGCTGCCGCTGATCGCGCTGGCCGCGTTCGCCGAACTGCCGCCCGCCGACACCCGGGCCGGCGCGGTCGCGCGCGCCGGGCTGGCGACGGCGCTGGCGCTGGGCCTGGCCTCGGCGGTCTCGCCCTTGCAGCCCCGCTACGTCTACGCGCTGACGGGCGTGGTGGCGCTGCTCGCGGGGCGCGGGGCGATGGCGCTCCACGCCCGGGGCCGGGCGGGGACCTGGGCCGCCGCGGCGCTGGTCGGGCTCGCCGTGCTGCGCGGCGGCGCCAACCTGGTGGATGCCGTGCTCGCGCGCTACCGGGCGGGTTGACAAGCTTTTTCCCCGCCGCGGCCTCTTCGTGGGACCTCCGGGCGCGCCGCTTTGGTACATTCCTCGCGAATGCCGGAGATCCGGGCGCGGTTGTCCGCGCCGACCGACCCGCGCGGCCGCCTCGTGTCGATCTTCGTCGGCGCGGTGCTGTTGCCTTCGCTCGCGCTGTCGCTGGTCCTCTTCTACCTGATCCCGGCCCACGCCGAGGCGACGACGGTTGCCTTGACCAAGCGCGCCGAGAAGGTGCTCGCCTACGTCGAAGAGGAGTTGGAGGAGGTCGTGCGCGCGCGGGCGCTGGAGGCAGCGCGGGCGGTGCCGACGGACCTGCTGCTCGAGGGCCGGCCGGAGGCGATCCAGGCGGCACTGCAGGAGCGCGGCTTCGAGACCGGCCGCTTCGAGAGCCTGCACCTCGTGGTCAGCTCGCCGCTCGGTGGCGGGGCGGGCAGCTCGACCAGCTCGGCGGACTTCGCCGGCCTGCGCGAGGCGCTCGGCCGCTTCCCGGAGGGCGACGACCTCGACTCGGTCGAGATGCCGATCGGGGCGGGCAGCTCGGGCACGCTGCGCTTCCGCTTCGACTGCGGCTGGGTTCACGGCGAGTTGCTGAAGCAGTACTTCGAGAACGAGTTCGCCAACCCCGACCAGGCGATCGTCGTGCGGGTGACGGAAGGCCCGGGCAACGTCGTCTACGAGAACCGGCCGACCCCGGACGACAACTTCGAGGTCAGCCGGCTGCTGACGACACCGTCCTTCCGCGGCCTCAAGCTGCACCTGCGCTACCGCGAGCGCTCGATCGCCGACGACGTGCGGCGCTGGCAGTTCGGCACCACCGCGCTGATCGGCTTCATCGACCTGATGCTGGGCGCGGGGCTGTACCTCGTCTACTCGAACGTGCGCCGCGAGATGCACCTGTCGCGGCTGAAGAGCGACTTCGTCGCCAACGTCAGCCACGAGCTGAAGACGCCGCTGGCGCTGATCCGGCTGTACGCGGAGACGCTGGAGATGGGCCGTGTCGCCAACGCCCAGCGCGCCCACGAGTACTACCGGGTGATCTCCAAGGAGAGCCAGCGGCTGACCCAGCTGATCAACAACATTCTCGACTTCTCGCGAATCGAGGCGGGCCGCAAGGAGTACTCGTTCCAGCCGACGGACGTGGCCCGCGTGGTCGACGACGTGATCGAGTCGTACCGCTTCCAGATCGAGCAGCAGGGCTTCGCGCTCGAGGTCGCGATCGCCGACGGCCTGCCCGAGGTGAACGCCGACCAGGAGGCGCTGTCGCAGGCCGTGATCAACCTGGTCAACAACGCGATCAAGTACAGCCGCGACGACAAGTGGGTGCGGGTCGCCGTCTCGCGCGAGGGCAACGCACTGCTCGTCGCGGTCAGCGATCGCGGCATCGGCGTCGCCCGCGACCAGCAGAAGCGCATCTTCGAGAAGTTCTACCGCGCGGAGGACAGCCTGGTCCACGAGACCAAGGGCAGCGGCCTGGGGCTGTCGCTGGTGCGGCATATCATGGAGGCTCACGGCGGAGAGGTGAAGGTCGAGAGCGCCTCGGGGCGGGGCAGCACGTTCACGCTGGTGCTGCCGCTGCCCGCGTCCACGTCCGCTTGAGTCGCAACGGGGGAGACACTTGGGCCAGAAGATCCTGATCGTCGAAGACGAGCCCGACATGGTGCTCGGGTTGAAAGACAACTTCGAGTTCGAGGGCTACGAAGTGGTGACCGCCTCGGACGGCCTCGCCGGGCTGGAGCGGGCGCGGGCGATGAAACCCGACCTGCTGGTGCTCGACATCATGCTGCCCAAGCTGTCGGGACTCGAGGTCTGCAAGATCCTGCGCGGCGAGGGCTACGACAAGCCGATCATCATGCTCACCGCGCGCGGGCAGGAGATCGACAAGGTCGTCGGCCTCGAGCTGGGCGCGGACGACTACGTGACCAAGCCTTTTTCGGTGCGCGAGCTGCTGGCCCGCGTGCGCGCGATCCTGCGCCGCTCGGAGGGCACCAAGAAGCGCCTGCAGCGCTACCGCTTCGCCGACGTCGAGCTCGACTTCGAGGGCTACAAGGCGACTCGCGGCGGCGCGGCGCTGGACCTCTCGCCGCGCGAGTTCGAGCTGCTGCGCTACCTGATCGAGCGCAAGGGCGAGACGGTCTCCCGCGACAAGCTGCTGGAGGACGTGTGGGGCTACGAGAGCTATCCCTCGACCCGCACCGTCGACACCCACATCGCCAAGCTGCGCTCCAAGATCGGCGACAGCGGCCAGGAGCCGAAGCACATCCTGACCATCCACGGCTTCGGCTACAAGTTCATCGACCCGTAGGAAGGGCACAGGGGTGTCTGGCGTCGCTGACTCGGGCTACATCCGGGCCGTGACCGCGGCCGAGGTGCAGGCGGCCTCGGGCCACGGCAACGCGCCCGCCCGTCGCCCGCGCGGGCTCGGCGTCGGCCTCGCCGCCGGCAGCGGCGTGCCGCTCCGCGAGCTGTGCGACTGGGACGAGGTGCCCGCAGCGGTGGCCGCCGCCCGCCTGCGCGAGGACCCGCCCGAGTTGCTGGTCGTCGACCGCAGCCTGGACGAGGCGGAGCGCAACCTGCTGCTCGAGGCGCTGCCGTCCGCGGGCGACCCCGCGCGGCCCGCCCTGGTCGTGTTCTCGGCCGCCGGCCGCCGCGGCCTCGAACCGCCTCTCGAGGACGCCGCGGACGACGTGGTCGCCTGCGACGAGGCGCCCGAGGAGCTGCTGGCGCGGGTGCGCACCGCGCTCCGCCTGCGCAGCGTGCTGTCCGAGCTGGCCCGCAAGAAGGGCGAGATGGAGCGGCTCTACACGCGGCTGGAGACGATCTCGCGGCGGATGGCCGACGAGCTGCGGCTGGCCGCCCAGGTCCAGCGCGGACTGTTGCCGCCCCCGGTCCATCACCCGCAGCTCGAGATCGCCCGCGAGTACATCCCGGTGCGCGAGATCGGCGGTGACTTCTACGACGTGGTGGCGCTCGGCGCCGACCGCTTCGCGTTCGCGATCGGCGACGTGATGGGCAAGGGCGTGCCGGCCGCGCTGCTGGCCGCCAACCTCAAGGCGTGCCTGCGCGCGCAACTGGTCACCGGCCCGGAGCCGATCGACGACATGGTCGGCCGCGTCAACCGGCTGTTCTGGGAGATCTCGCCCAAGGGCCTGTTCTCGAGCCTGTTCTTCGGCCTGTTCGACCTGCAGGCGATGCGGCTCGACTACGTCAACGCCGGCCACGACTACCCGTTCGTGGTGCGCTCGCAGGACGGCAGCACCGTCGACCTGGTCGAGGGCGGCACCGTGCTGGGGCTGCTCGAGGAGGCGCGTTACCAGGCGGCCTCGGTGCCCTTGCAGCGCGAGGACCTGGTCGTGTTCTACAGCGACGGCGTGACCGACCGCTCCGACCGCAACGGCGAGCTGTTCGGCCTCGAGCGCCTGCGCGAGACCGCGCGCCGCGCCCGCGGCGACGCCGCTCGCATCGCGCTGTACACGCTGCTGGGCGAGGTCCAGGGTTTTTCCGCGGGCACGCTGCCCGAGGACGACATGACGCTGGCCGTCGCCCGCCTGAGGTAGGCCCTCGGCCCCTGGCTCCGGGCCCAACCGCGGGCCCGCGACGGGCGTCCAGGAAAGACCGGGACCGGGGACCTCTCCCGGGAACCGACTGGACGGCTTAAGTTACTGTCGCTTTTGAGCTTAGGTCGGGCTGGTGCTAGATTGGCCAATAGCGCATGGAGTGGGTCTGCAGGGTCGGGACGGCGACCGGTGAGGTGATCGAGCGCAGCTTTGCGGCGCCCGACGAGGGGAGTCTGCGCGCCGAGCTCGAGCGCCAGGGGCTGTACCTGTTCAGCGCTCGCCGCTCCTTCTCGCTGGCCAACCTCGGCTTCGAGCGCCGGGTCGGCGCGTCGGTGCTGCAGCTCTTCTCGCAGGAGCTGGCGGCGCTGCTGAAAGCAGGCCTGCCGCTGCTGCAGTCGCTCGACGTGATGCTCGAGCGGCAGAAGGAGCCGACCTTCCGCCGTTCGCTCGAGACGGTCCGCGACCGCGTCCGCAACGGCATCGCGCTGTCGGAGGCGTTCCGCACCGAGGGTGCCCTGTACCCGCCGATGTTCTCGGCCAGCCTGGTGGCGGGCGAGCGCTCGGGCAGCCTGGAGCTGGTCCTGCGCCGCTTCTCGCAGTACCTGCGGCTCAGCCTCGGCCTGCGCCGCAAGGCGATCGCCGCCTCGGTCTACCCGCTGGTGCTGATGACGGCCATGCTGGGCTTGATCGCCGTCCTGCTCGTCAAGGTGATCCCGCAGTTCGAGAGCTTCTACGAGGGCCTCGCAGCCGAGCTGCCGCTGCCGACCCGGGTGCTGCTGGCGATCTCGCACGGGGCCACCGCGGGCGCGCCCTGGATCGCGCTGGCGGTGATCGGCGGCTTCGTCGGCTTCCGGCTGTGGCTGGGCCGCCAGGGCTCGGGCGCGGCGCTGGACGGCGCGCTGCTGCGGTTGCCGTACTTCGGCACGATGCTGCGGATGTACGCGACGGCCCAGCTCGCACGCACGCTCTCCACGCTGCTGCAGGGCGGGCTGCCGCTGCTGCACGCGCTGGACGTGTCGGCCGCCTCGGTCGGCAACCGGGCGATGGCGCGGGCCGTGGCCCAGGCCACGCCGCGCATCCGCGAGGGCCGCAGCCTGACCTCGGCGCTGGAGGAGGCGCAGATCCTGGACGACCTGGCGCTGGAGATGATCAAGGTCGGCGAGCACACGGGGGCCCTGGCGGACATGCTGAACTCGGTCGCCGAGTTCTATGACGAGCAGCTCGAGGTGCGGCTGCAGACGGCGCTGGCGCTGCTGGAGCCGATCATGCTGGTGCTGATGGCCGTGATCGTGTCGGCCATGCTGCTCGCCTTCTACCTGCCGATGTTCGAGGCGATCTCGGCGATCCAGGGCAGGTTCTAGGCGATGGTCGCAGTGGACGCCGCGATCAGCGCCCTCGCCGCGCCCGGCTCCGAGGAGGAGCGCGCCCGCGAGCTGGCGCGGCGGCTGGAGCTCGAGTACGTGGAGGTCGGCTCCTTCTCGCCCGAGCCCGAGCTGCTGCAGAAGGTGCCGGTGGAGCTGATGTTCCGCCACAACTTCCTGCCCTACCGGCGCGACGGCGCGCGGCTGGTGCTGGTGATGGCGGACCCGGCCAACCTGCCGGTGATCGACGACCTGGCCTTCGCGCTCGGCTCGCCGATCCAGCCCGCGGTGGGCACGCCTTCCGCGATCCAGGAGGCGCTCAAGCGCGGCCAGGGCACCCAGCGCGTCGTGGAGCAGGCCTCCGAGGGCCTCCAGATCGTGCGCGAGGACGAGGCCGGCGCCGAGGCCACGCTGTCGATCGACAGCATCCAGGCCGGCGAGTCGCCGATCGTGCGGCTGCTCGACTCGACGCTGTTCGATGCCTTGAACCGCCGCGCCTCGGACATCCACGTCGAGACCCGCGACACCGAGGTGGTGATCAAGTACCGCATCGACGGCGTGCTGCAGCCGGCGATGAAGCCGATCGCCAAGGAGCACCACGCCACGGTGATCAGCCGCATCAAGGTGATGGCGGAGCTCGACATCGCCGAGAAGCGGGTGCCGCAGGACGGCCGCTTCCGGGTCCGCCTGCGCGGTCGCCAGGTCGACTTCCGGGTCTCGATCATGCCCTCGGTCCACGGCGAGGACGCCGTCATCCGCATCCTCGACAAGGAGAGCCTGTCGGAGCAGTTCGCCTCGCTGCGGCTCGACGTGCTGGGCTTCGACGATCGCGAGCTGAACCGCTTCCGCCGCTTCATCCGCGAGCCCTACGGCATGGTGCTGGTGACCGGCCCGACCGGCTCCGGCAAGACCACGACTCTCTACGCCGCGCTGTCCGAGATCAAGAGCGAAGAAGACAAGATCATCACCATCGAGGACCCGGTCGAGTACCAGTTGAAGGGCATCACCCAGATCCCGGTCAACGAGAAGAAGGGGCTGACCTTCGCCCGCGGCCTGCGCTCGATCCTGCGCCACGACCCCGACAAGATCATGGTCGGCGAGATTCGCGACGCGGAGACCGCAGACATCGCGATCCAGTCCGCGCTGACAGGCCACCTGGTGTTCACGACCGTCCACGCCAACAACGTGATCGACGTGCTGGGCCGCTTCCTGAACATGAAGATCGAGCCCTACAACTTCGTCTCGGCCCTCAACTGCGTGATGGCGCAGCGGCTGGTGCGGAAGATCTGCGACCACTGCCGGCGCCCGGTGCGGGCCGACTCCGAGCTGCTGACGCTGTCCGGGCTCGACCCGGCACGCTACGGCGACCACGAATTCGCCGAGGGCCAGGGTTGCCTCGAGTGCGGCGGCGCCGGCTACAAGGGCCGGATGGCGATCTCCGAGCTGCTCGACCTGTCCGACTCGATCCGCGAGCTGATCCTGGCCCGCCGCTCGAGCGCCGAGATCAAGCGCGCCGCGCGCGAGGAGGGGATGACCTTCCTGCGCGAGTCGGCCGTCAACAAGGCGCTCTCCGGCCGGACCACGCTCCACGAGATCAACAAGGTCACGTTCGTGGAGGTGGTGTGAGCCGCTTCGAGCGGCTGTGGCCGTCGGGCTCGACCCTGCACCGCCTGTTCGTGGCGCCGGACCCGCCGGAGCTGGCGCTCGAGGTTCGCGAAGAATCACTGGGGCTGGTCCGCGCCCGCGTCGAGGCAGGGGGCGTGAGGCTGCAGTCGGCCGCGGTTCTCGGCCTCGCGCCCGGCACCCTGCGGCTGTCGCTGACCGAGCCCAACGTCGTCGACGTGCCGGCCTTCACCGCGGGGCTGGGTGCGCTGCTGGCCCGCTGCGGCGCCGAGGGGGCCGACCGCGCGTGCCTCGTGCTGCCCGACGTGGTCGGGCGCCTGCGGCTGTTCCCGGACGCCGAGCTGCGCGGGAGTTCCCCGGCCCAGACCCTGGAGATGGCCCGCTTCCGGCTGAAGAAGGCGCTGCCGTACGACGTGCGCGAGGCGCGGCTGGCGGTCGCCCTGCCGCTGGCGGGCCACGCGGCCGGTCACGCCGACGGCGTCGTGGCGGTGATCGCGCGGACCGTGCTCGAGTCCTACGAGGCGGCCTGCGCTGCGTCGGGTCTGTGGGCGGGCCGGGTCGAGCTGTCCTCGGTCGCGCTCACGCGCGGCCTGGCCCGCCAGCCCGGCACGCTGCTGCTCGTCAACCGCGACCACGGCTGGGCCTCGCTGCTGCTGCTGCGCCAGGGTTGGCCGCTGCTGGCGCGCACGCTCGATCGCGAGGCGTTGCCCGACGACGCCGCGCTGGTGCGCGAGGTGCGGACGACCTGCACGTTCGCGGGCGAGCGCCTGCAGGCGACGCCGGACGCGGTGCTGCTGCGCGACGCCACGGACGAGCCGGCGCTGGCGCTGGCGCTGGGCGCGGCGTTGGCGCTGCGGGTCGAGGCGATGGCCGGTCCGGACGGTGCACCGCCGGGCCAGGGCCGGGGGCTCGCGGCCGCCCGCGCGTCGTTCGAGGGGGCGGCGTGAGCCTCGACCTCAACCTCGCCAGTCGGCCGTTCCGCAACCGTCGGCTGCCGCGGCTGGCCGCGGCGGCGCTGGCGCTGGCGGCGCTGCTGCTGACGGCGCTGCACGCCCTGACGCTGTCACGCCTGCACGCGGCGCCCGCCCGCCAGCGGCAGGCGGAGGTGGCGGCGCTGGAGGCGGAGTTGCGCGACCTGCGCGCGGCCCAGTCGCGGCTGGCGCTGCCCGAGGTCTCGCGCGCGACGGCCGCCCGCTGGGACGCCGTGCGCGAGGTCGTCGACCGCCGGGCCTTCTCGTGGACGCTGCTGCTGTCGCGGCTCGAGGCGGCGTTGCCGCGCGACGTGCGGCTGGTCTCGGTGGCGCCGACGGCGGCCGACGGCCGCCTGTTCGTGCAGGTCTCGGCGGAGGCGGAAACGATCGAGGCCGGGTTCGCGCTGGTGGCGCGGCTCGAGCAGTGCCCCGAGTTCGCCGACGTGCGGCCGTCGTCGATCGCCGATGGCGACCAGGGCCGGGTCGAGATGCAGTACCGGCTGCGTTACCTGCCCGAGGCCGTGCCGGTGGGCGGTCCCAGCCCGTCGCCGGCGCCGGCCGCGAGCCCCGTCGCTGCGGCCTCCCCGGAGTCGCGGTCGTGAGCGGCGCGGCGACTCGCGTGCGCACGGCGGCGCTCGTGTTGCTGGCACTCAACGGCCTCGGCCTGCTGGCCTGGACGCTGCCGCGGCGGGCTGCGCTGGGCGCGGCCGAGCAGCGGCTGCAGGTGCTGCGCGGCGAGGTGGGCAACGAGCGGCGGCGACTGGCGGAGCGGCAGGCGCGGGCCGACGCGCAGCGCGACAACGCCGGCGACGAGCAGCGGCTGCGCGACTCGCTGCCGTCGCGCACGACCGCGCTGGTGCCGACGCTGGAGGCGCTCGAGAAGATGGCGCGATCCGCTGGCCTGCGGCCGCGGCAGCGCAACTACGCCGAGACCGAGGTGAAGGGGGCCGGCATCGTGCGGGTGGTCGTCGAGCTGCCGCTCGAGGGCCGCTACGCGTCGCTGGTCGACTTCCTGGGCCGGGTCGAGGCGGCCCGCGAGCCGCTCTCGGTCGACTCGCTGGCCCTGCAGCGCGAGCAGGGCCAGGCCCGGCTGCGGGTCCACGTCTCCGCCTGGTTCGCGCCGGGGGAAGCGCCGTGAGCGCGGGAAGTCGGTCGGAACGCGGCTACACGTTCCTGGAGCTGATCGCCTGCGCCGGCATCCTGATGGTGCTGGCGTCGGTGGCGATGCCGCTGGCGCGGGTCAGCCAGACCCGGCGCAAGGAGATCGAGTTGCGGCGGGCGTTGCGCGAGGTGCGCACCGCGATCGACCGTTACCACGAGGCCGTCGCCCAGGGCCAGATCGGGGGCACGGACGTCAAGGTCGGCAGCGAGGGGTATCCTCCTTCGCTCGACGTGCTGGTGGAGGGAGTGGGGCAGGTCGGCCGCGTCGATCGCAAGCTGAAGTTCCTGCGGCGGGTCCCGTTCGACCCCTTCACCGGAAAGGCGGAATGGGGCCTGCGCTGCTACCAGGACGACGCGGACGAGACCAGTTGGTGCGGCCAGAACGTGTTCGACGTGCACTCGCTGGCGCCGGGCAAGGCACTGGACGGCTCGGAGTACAAGCTGTGGTGAATCTGCGCCGACAACTCGGCTTCACGCTGCTCGAGCTGATGGTGGTGATCACCATCCTCGGCGTGCTGGTGGCCGTCGCCCTGCCTTCGTACCGCAACGCGGTGGTGCAGGCCCGCGAGGCGGTGCTGCGCCAGGACCTGTTCGTGTTCCGCGACCTGATCGACCAGTACCAGGCCGACCGCGGGCAGTACCCGCCGTCGCTCGAGGCGCTGGTGGAGGCGGGCTACCTGCGCAAGATCCCGGTCGACCCGATCACCAGGCAGGCCGACTGGCAGGTGGTCGAGGCCGAGCCCGACCCGTCCAACCCGGGCGAGGCGACGGGCATCTTCGACGTGCGCAGCGCGTCGAGCGGAATCTCGATGTCGGGCTCGCCCTACAGCGAGTGGTGATGACGAGGTCCCGCGTCGCCGCGCTGGTGCTGGTCGCCGCCCTGGCCGTGGGCGTGTGGACGGCGGCGCCCGCCTGGCTGGCCCCGGCTCCTGCCGTGGCGGGCCCGGCCGCGCGCCCGGGCCGGATCGCGCCGGTGCCGCTGCGGATCGCCCTGGAGCGGCTGAGCGCGGAGCGCCCGCAGGTGGAGGTCGGTGCGCGTGACCTGTTCGAGTTCGGCCCGGTGCCGACGCCGGTGCCGACGCCGACGCCGGTGCCGACCCCGAGCCCGGAGCCGACGCCCACGCCCGAGCCGACGCCCACGCCGCCGCCGCCGCTGCCGGCCCTCAACGTCACCTACCTGGGGGTGGTCGAGGACCAGGCCGGGCTGCGCATGGCCGTGTTGCTGACGGACCGCCGCGAGGTGCTGACGGGCCGGGCCGGCGACGTCGTGGCCAACCGGCTGAAGATCGTCCAGATCGGACTCGAGTCCGTCGACGTGCAGGAAGTCGGCAGCGAGCGCGTGCGCCGCCTGCCACTCAAAGGGAACTGATGACACGATCTGCCATCGGCCGGCGCATGGTGGTCGCCGTGCTGGCGCTCGCCGCGCTGACCGGCTGCGCCGCCCGCTCGGCGTACCGCCAGGGCCTCAAGGAAGGCAAGCAGGGCAACTGGGACGTCGCCGTCGCCCGGCTGACCCGCGCCTACGACTCCGATCCCGAGAACATCAGCTACAAGATCGCACTCGAGAACGCGCGCTCCCAGGCCTCGCGCATGCACCACGTCGAGGCCCGCAAGAAGCTGGCGGCGGACGACCTGGTGGGCGCCGCCGACGCGCTCGACATCGCCAGCAAGTACGACCCGGCCAACAAGTCGGCCTCCGACGACCTGGCGCTGGTGCGCGCCAAGCTGCGCGCCCGCCAGGAGGAGAAGCAGCAACTGGCGGAGTTCGAGTCCGCCCGCCAGCGCGCCCGCGCCCAGATGCCCGTGCCGGTGCTGTCGCCGCGCAGCCCGGTGCCGATCTCGATCAACTTCAGCGAGCAGAGCCTGGAGAAGGTGTTCGAGACGATCGGCAAGCTGGCGGGCGTCAACGTGCTTTTCGACGAGCAGTTCCGCGACAAGAAGGTCGGCGTGCGGCTGACCGGCGTCACCTTCCAGGAGGCGCTCGACCAGATCTGCCTGATCAACCGCCTCTTCTACAAGGTGCTCGACCAGAACACGATCATCGTCGTGCCGGAGTCGGCCGCCAAGCGCCGCTCGTACGACGAGGTGCTGATCCGCACGTTCTACCTGCAGAACGCCGAGGCGACCGAGGCCGTCAACGTGATCAAGCAGATCGCGGGCGTGACCAAGGCCCAGGTCACCGCCTCGCTCGGGGCGATCACCGTCGTCGCGACCCCCGACAAGATGGCCGCGATCGAGAAGGTGCTGGCGGCCCACGACAAGGCCCGCGGCGAGGTGATGGTCCAGATCGAGATCCTCGAGGTCAACCGCAACAACCTCAAGCGCTACGGCCTGTCGCTGTCGAACTACGAGGCCTCGGCCACGCTGTCGCCGACGGGTGCCGAGGGCGAGGTGGAGAACGGCTTCACCAACGCGCGCGCCCACCTGCTGTCGTCGCTGAACCTGGCCGATTTCGTGGTCAGCATCCCGTCCACGCTGATGGCCCAGTTCCTCCAGACCGAGTCGACGGTGCGGATCCTGGCCTCGCCGCGGCTGCGCGCCGCCGAGGGCAAGAAGACCGCGCTGCGGATCGGCACCGAGGTGCCGATCCCGGTCACCACCTTCACGGCCACCAGCGTCGGCACCTCGACCTTCTCGCCCGCGACCTCGTTCCAGTACCGCACCGTCGGCATCCAGCTCGAGCTGCAGCCCAAGATCAACGCGGCGGGCGAGATCGCGCTCGAGCTGGCGGCGGAGTTCAGCCTGCTCGGCGACGACCGCAACGTGGGCACGGCCGCGTCCCCGTTGACCGTGCCGACCTTCCTGACCCGCAGCGTGACCGGCACGCTGCGCCTGCGCGACGGCGAGACCTCGCTGATCGGCGGCCTGCTCTCCGAGCGCGAGGCCGATTCCTTCCGCGGCGCGCTCGGCGTGCGCAGCATCCCGATCCTCAACAAGGTCTTCGGCGGCAACTCGCGCACCAAGGACGAGACCGAGATCCTGATCTCGATCACCCCGCACCTGGTGCGGGCACCGAAGGTGACCGAGGAGGACCTGGCCGCGTTCTCGTTCGGCACGGAAGAAGTGCCGCGCGTGCAGGGGGCGCGTCCGCTGTTCGGCGAAGAACTGCCGGGGACTGCGGTGCCCGTGACCGCCGCGCCCGCGGCGGCCGCTCCGCTCGCGAGCCCGACACCCACACCGACCGCCGGTCGCCGTGGCCCTCGCGTGCGACCGACGCCCGCGCCGACGCCGACGCCGACGCCGACCCCGACCGCGCCGCCCGCGACCCCACCGCCGGCGACCGCCGTGTCGCTGGCCCGACTGTTGCCGAACGAGATCGGGGTCAAGGCCGGTGGGGACGTGCTCTTCAGCCTGATGCTGGCCAATCCCACCGAGTTCTCGGGCCTCGAGGTCGTGGTGCGATACGACCCGGCGCGGCTCGAGGCGCTGGAGGCGACACCCGGCCCGCTGCTGACGCTGGACGGCCAGCCCGTGGGCGTCGAGCGCAGTTCCGAGGCCGGCCGGCTGCGAGTCCGCTTCAGCAGGCCCTCGACCACCAGCGGCGCAGGCGTCGTCGTCTCCTTCCGCGCCCGCGCGGTCCAGGCCGGCGTCGGCGTGGTCGGCGTCGAGAGCCTGACCCTGATCGGGCCGGCTGGCGAGCAGCCGCTGGCACTCCCCGCGCCCGCCCGCCTCGAGGTCATCCCATGAACGCCCCGCGTCCCCCGAAGCGTGCCCTGCTGCTGACGGCAGCACTGCTCGGCCTGAGCCAGGCCACCTGCCACCAGGCGATCCTGGTGGCGCCGCCCGGCTCCACGCTCCAGCTCTTCGCCAACCCGACGTTCATCCCGGCCTTCGGCGGCCGGGCCGTGATCTCCGCGCTGGTGATCGAACCGGCCGGCACGCCGGTGCCCGACGGCACGGTGGTCCAGTTCTTCACCAGCCTCGGCCAGATCGAGGAGCAGGGCAAGACCAACGACGGCGTCGCGCGGGTGGCACTGACGGCCGACAGCCGGTCGGGCCTCGCAACCGTGACGGCGGTGTCCGGAGGGGGAGCGGAGCAGACGGCGTCGGTCGAGGTCGGGATCGGCTCGGCCCTGCCGAGGACGATCCTGGTCACGGCGGACCCGAGCCGCATCACCGAATCGCGCTCGACTCACGTGACGGCCAACGTCTTCGACGAGAACGGCAACCCGGTGGCCAACGTGCCGGTCATCTTCACGGTCGAGGTCAGCCCGTCGACCGAGGTGATGGACTCGCAGGGGCGGCCGCAGTTCACCGACAGCAACGGCCGCGTCAGCGACGTGATGCGCACCCGCCGCCAGTCCAACGGCACCGCGACGGTCAAGGTCCAGGCCGTGACCGGCAGCGGCACGATCGAGGGCACGGTCGACATCCCGATCGTGATCTTCTAGGCCGATGCTGCCTTCGCTCCGCTTCGCGCCGTTGCTGCTGCTGGCGGCCCTGGTCTCGCTGCCCGCCGGGGCCGAGATCGCGGTGCTGGTCCACGGCGGGATGCTGAAGGTCGACGCCGTCGAGCGGCGCGGGGAGCAGGTGCGGCTGGTGCTGCGCGGCGGCGGCGAGGTCGAGCTGCCCGCGGGCGAGTTGCGCGGCGTGGTACCCGACGAGATCGTCGAGGAGATCGCGGCCGCCGAGGCGCAACCGGGCCCCCACGATCCGCGAGCGCTGGCGACCGAGGTCGCCCGCCGCCACGGCCTCGACCCGGCGCTGGTGCTGGCCGTGATGGGCGTGGAGTCCGCTTTCCGCCCGGACGCCGTGTCGCACAAGGGCGCGCAGGGCCTGATGCAACTGATGCCGGGCACGGCGAAGGAACTGGGCGTGGCCGATCCACTCGACCCGGCGCAGAACGTCGACGGCGGCGCCCGCTACCTGCGCGACCTGCTGGCCCGCTACGAGGGCGACGTGGAGATGGCGCTGGCGGCCTACAACGCCGGCCCCGGGGCGGTGGCCCGCCACGGCGGCATCCCGCCCTACCGCGAGACCCGGGACTACGTGCGCAAGGTGCTGGAACGCTACAAGCGTGAGGCCGCCGGCTCATGAGCCGGCGCGGCGAGCGCGGCTACGTGATGGTCGCGCTGCTGGCGGCGATCGCGATCCTGCTGCTGGGGATGGGCGCCGCCGCACCGCCGTGGAAGTACGTGATGAAGGATGCCCGCGAGGAGGAACTCCTCTTCCGCGGCGCCCAGATCGCGGACGCCATTTCCCGCTACCAGCGCAAGAACGGCAACGCGCTGCCGACCTCGATCGACGTGCTGGTCAAGGGCAAGTTCCTGCGCCAGGCCTACAAGGACCCGATGACGAAGGACGGCGAGTGGCGGCTGCTGCGACCGGGGGAGACTGGCCTGGCGCCGGGTGTGGTGCCCGGCGCGCCGAGCTCGCGGCCGCCTGGCGCCGGGCCGCCCGGCACGGGCGGTGGCGGCGTCGCAACGCCGACCCCGAGCCCGACGCCGACCCCGCGCGCGAGTTCCTTCGGCGCCGGCGGGCTCGCCGGCGGGGTGGGGCCGATCGCGGGCGTGGCCAGCCGCAGCACGGAGGAATCGCTCCGCATCTTCAATGGCCGGACCCGCTACAACGAGTGGATCTTCGCGCCCGGCCTGCCGCGCGTGATCGGGCGGCCGCAGGCGCCGCAGCCACGCCAGCCCGGGGGCGCGCCCGGGGCGGGGAGTCCGCGTCCGCAGGACCCACGCCCTCGGCCGTAGCCCGTCGTCAGGGGGTCGGCGACGGGCTGGCGAGCGGGAAGACGGGCGGCGCCGGCTGCCAGGGCCGGGCCTGCGGATTGAACGGGGACGTGGGATAGCGCTGCGGCGTCGCCGGGCCCAGCGGCTGCGGTGTCGGCGCGCTCTCCGGGCTCGGGGCGGCGCCCGGTCCCTCGCGGTCGGGGCGCTCGCCGCGGCGGCTGCCCGGCGCGAGGGCCTCCGGCGGCGTGAGGTCCTCCGGCGCAGCTTCGTTCTCGGATTCCGCCTCGGGCTCGGGCTCGGCTTCCTGTTGAGGCGGTGGCCGCCGCGGGTCGCCGCGCGGTGCGGTCGAGGTCGGCGCCGACCCGCTCGCCGACCGGCCTGCGAGCGGGTGACTGCCCGTCGCCTGGGTGCCGACGATCAGCGTCGTCACGCGCGCGCCTGTCGCGTCCAGCGCCACGGCGTAGTTGAGGGCCTGGCCCTCGAGGATCGCGGCGAGTGCCGCGGCCGCGCTCGGGGCCTGCACGCGCAGCGTGACCAACTGCCGCGGCGCCGTTCCGTCCCAGGTGAGCTGGGCGCCCGTCACCCGGGCGAAGCGCTCCAGCACGTCGCCGATCGGCGCCAGGCTGGCCTCCACCGAGACCTCGCCGGCCGGGCCGAGGGTGACCACGGGCTGGCTCGAAGCGCACAGCGGCGCCAGGGCCACGGCCAGCACGAAGTTCCACAACCTGCGGTGCATGTCTGAAGCGTATGCCCGCGGGTCGCCCCGCGCAAAGGGATCAGGCCGCCGGCGGCGGCGGCAGCAGGGCGAGGGCGCGCGCGGCCTCGCGCAGGAACGCGGGGCGCAGCGCGGGCGACACCGGCTCGGCCGGAGGCAGGTGCACCGTCAGCGGGTTCACGTGCTGTCCGTCGCGCTTCATGCGGTAGTCGAGGTGGGGGGCCGTGGAGAGGCCGGTCGAGCCGACGGCGCCGACGCGTTCGCCCTGGCCGACGCGGGCCCCGGCCCGCACGTCGATCCGCGACAGGTGGCCGTACAGCGTCTCGAAGCCGTTGGCGTGGCGGACGCGCACGGTCTTGCCGAAGCCGCCCTGCCAGCCGGCCGAGAGCACGACGCCGTCGGCCGCGGCGTGGACCGGGGTACCCGCCGGCGCCGCGTAGTCGATGCCGAGGTGGGGGCGGTTGATGCCGAGGATCGGGTGCAGCCGCTTCTTCGAGAAGCCGGAGCTGATGCGGGTGAAACGCAGCGGCGAGCGCAGGAACGCCTTGCGCAGCGGTGTCCCGTCCGGCGCGTAGTAGCCGGCGCGGCCGTCGGCCTCGAAGCGCACGGCGCGCAGCGTGCGATCGCCGCGGCGGAACTCGGCAGCCCGGATCGGGCCGTAGCGCAGGAAGCGGCCGTCGACGGTGAGGCGGTCGACCGAGACGCGGAACGAGTCGCCGCGCTGCAGCTCGGTGTTGAAGTCGATGTCCCACGCGAAGATGTCGGCGAGGTCGAGTGCCAGCTGGTCCTGCTCGCCCGCGGCCGCGACGGCCGCGAACAGGCTGGACTCGATGGTGCCCGTGACGGCGGCGGGGGCGGGCTCGACCTCGCGGGTGACGATGCGAGCGACCAGCGCGGCCGCCTGGCGCTCGACCCGCAGCGTGCGCAGGGCGTCGATGCCGTAGGTGAAGGCCATCAGGCCGTCGGCCCTGAGCGCGAGGCCCCAGGGCTGGCCGGCGGCGACGCGGGCCAGGTCGTGCAGCGGCCGCGCCGCTTCGACGACGGCCTGAAGCTGGCTCCCGTCGAGGGCGCCGGCCAGCGCCGCGGCCAGCGTGCCGCCGCGCGAGATGGTCCCGCGCAGCACCGTCGCCTCGGTCAGCGGCGCCGCCGCGGCCGGGGCCACCCGTCCGACGAACTCGCTGGGCAGCAGCAGCAGGCCGCACGCGGACAGCAGGGCCGCGCAACGGCGGAGCGGTGGAGACGCGAGGGGCGAGCGGCGCAAGACTCGGGATTGTCACGGCCGGTCCCGCCCCAGTCAAGGAAAAACGCCCGCCCCCCCGGCCTCGCGCCGTCTCGCGTTTGCCCCACGATTGGCGCGGGTGATAGGCTGTTCGCCCGTGCCGGGCGCCGTGTGCGTCCGCTGCCCGCTCGCGCCCGCCCCCCGATGAGGCGCGAACTCCAGGAGACCATGCCCACAGCGCTCGCTCACGCCCCGATCCAGGACCGCGCCCTCGAACCGATCCGCGAGAAGGTGCTCGCCGGCCGCCGCCTCAGCTTCGAGGACGGCGTCGCCCTCTACAAGAGCCACGACCTGCTGGCGATCGGCCAGCTCGCCAACCACGTGCGCGAGCGGCTGCACGGGGACGCGGGCTACTTCGTGTGGAACACCCACATCAACCACACGAACGTGTGCGTGGCCACCTGCGACTTCTGCGCCTTCGCCGCCCAGCCCGGCGAGGCCCGTGGCTACACGATGAAGCTCGAGGAGGTCTTCGACAACGTGCGCGCGCTGCCGAAGGCCGTGCGCGAGGTGCACATCGTCGGCGGCCTGCACCCGGACCTGCCGTGGGAATACATGACGGACATGCTGAAGGGCATCAAGCAGATCCGCCCCGACATCCACGTCAAGGCCTTCACGGCGGTCGAGATCTGGTTCTTCCACAAGCTCTACCGGAAGAGCGTGCCCGAGGTGCTCACCGAGCTGAAGGCCGCGGGCCTCGACTCGATGCCGGGCGGCGGCGCGGAGATCTTCGCCAAGGAGACCCGCAACAAGATCATCAAGGGCAAGGCCAACGGCGAGCAGTGGCTCGAGGTGATGCGCCAGGCCCACAAGCTGGGCATCCCCACCAACGCGACCATGCTCTACGGCCACATCGAGAGCGTCGAGGACCGGGTCGACCACCTGGTCAAGCTGCGCGAGTTGCAGGACGAGACCGGCGGCTTCGTGACGTTCATCCCGCTCGCCTTCCAGCCGTGGGAGGCGCCCGCGCTGAAGCTGCCGGAGACGACGGGCTTCGAGGACCTGAAGGCGATCGCGGTCGCGCGGCTGATGCTCGACAACATCCCGCACATCAAGTCGTACTGGATCATGATCGGCCCGCGACTGGCCCAGGTCGGGCTGTCGTTCGGCGCCGACGACCTCGACGGCACGGTGACCGAGGAGAAGATCGCCCACGACGCCGGCGCCCAGACCTCGCAGTCGCTGACGGTCCACGAGCTGTGCCGGCTGATCCGCGAGGCGGGCCGGCGCCCGGTCGAGCGCGACACCGTGTTCAACGTCGTCAAGGAGTGGTGAACCCGGTCGCAAAATGGTGAACGGGACAGGGGTCGCGACGAGCGTGCGCACGTGCCGCCTGGGCGTGGTCGGCTATCTCAACTCGGTGCCGCTGGTGGCCGGGTTGCAGCACGACCCGCGCTTCGAGCTGCGCCACGCCGTGCCGTCGCGGGTCGCCGACTGGCTGGCGGCGGGCGAGGTCGACCTCGGCCTGATCCCCGCGATCGAGTACGCGCGGCAGCCCGGGCTGCGGATCGTGCCCGGGCTGGCGATCGCCAGCCGCGGCCCCGTGCGCTCCGTGCTGCTGTTCCACAAGGGCGACGTCGACGCCATTCGCAGGGTCGCACTGGACACCTCGAGCCGCACCTCGGTCGGCCTCACCCGCGTGCTGCTGCACGCCCGGCTCGGCCGCGAGCCCGAGTACGTCGAGAGCGCGCCCGACGTCGAGGCGATGCTGGCGGTGGCCGACGCCGCGCTGGTCATCGGCGACGTCGCGCTCGAGCACGAGGACGCGGCGCCGAAGCTCGACCTGGGCGCCGAGTGGGTGCGCCAGACCGGGCTGCCGTTCGTCTGGGCCTTCTGGGCCGGCCGACCCGGCGCCGTCGACGCGGAAGGCGTGACGGCGCTGCAGGCGGCGCTGCGCCGCGGCCTCGAATCGGTCGACGTGCTGGCGGCCGACTACCATCCCGGCGACGCGCGGCGAGCCGCGCGCAACGCCTCCTACCTGCGCGAGAACATCCACTACCTGATGGGCGAAGACGAGCTGTGCGGGCTGCGGGAGTACTACCGCAGGGTCGCGGCGCTCGGCCTGGTGCCCGAGGTCCCGGAGATCCGTTTCCATGGCGATCGCTGACGACGTCCGACGCAAGGTTCACGCGGGGGAGCGGCTCTCGCGCGAGGAGGGCGTCGCCCTGCTGCGCGACGGGGAGCTGCTGGAGCTGGCCGAGCTGGCCGACGCGGTGCGCCGCCGGCTGCACCCGGAAGGGGTGGTCACCTACATCATCGACCGCAACATCAACTACACGAACGTGTGCACCGCCCAGTGCGCGTTCTGCGCGTTCTACCGCGACCTGCCGGCGAAGGACGGCTACGTCCTCAACCGCAGCGAGCTGGCCCAGAAGATCGAGGAGACGATGGCGCTCGGCGGGCGCCAGTTGCTGCTCCAGGGCGGGCTGCACCCGGACCTCGGGATCGAGTTCTACGAGGAGTCGTTCCGCTGGATCAAGCAGAACTACCCGATCTGGATCCACGGCCTGTCGCCGGCCGAGGTCAAGCACATCTGCCAGGTGTCGAAGCTGACCACCGAGCAATGCCTGGTGCGGCTGCGCGACGCGGGGCTCGACTCGATCCCGGGCGGCGGCGCCGAGATCCTCTCGGACCGCGTGCGTAAGATCATCGGCATCGCCAAGGGCACGACGGGGGAGTGGCTCGAGGTGATGGAGGTCGCCCACAGGGTCGGCATGCGCACGACCGCGACGATGATGTTCGGCCACGTCGAGACGCTCGAGGAGCGGATCGACCACCTGCTCCACCTGCGCGAACTGCAGGACCGCACGGGCGGCTTCACGGCCTTCATCGCCTGGACCTTCCAGCCCGAGAACACGGCGCTGGCCGGCGACGAGCTCTCGTCCTTCCAGTACCTGCGCACGCTGGCCGTGTCGCGGGTGATGCTCGACAACTTCCGCAGCGTGCAGGCGTCGTGGGTGACCCAGGGCGGCAAGATCGGCCAGGTCTCGCTGCGCTTCGGCGCCAACGACTTCGGCTCGCTGATGATCGAGGAGAACGTGGTGTCGGCGGCGGGCGCCGCGTTCCACCTGACGGAGGCGGAGATCGCGCGTTCGATCCAGGACGCGGGCTTCGTGCCCAAGCGGCGCACGATGCACTACGAGATCGTCGGCGACCCGTACTGCTGGACCCACGAGACGCCGGCGATGCCGACGCCGCGGCACGTGCTGCCGGTGACGACGATCGGCTGAGAGCCGTTCGTCAGGGCAGCGAGGCGAGCGCCTTCTTCGCCGTCGAGGCCTGGAGGGTGTCGGCGCGGGCCAGCGCCACCACCCGCTCGAAGTCGGTCCGCGCGTCAGCCCAGCGCTGCAACTGGAGGCGGGCGAAACCGCGCTGGAACCAGGCGTCGACGAAGGCGGGATCCAGCTCCAGCGCGCGTCCGAAGTAGTGCTCCGCGGTGCCCACGTCGCCGTGGTTGACGAACAGCAGGCCCACCTCGAAGTAGACGCGGGGATCGGTGACCCGGGCCTCGTCCACCGAGCGCAGCAGCGCCTGACCGCGCTCGATCAGCCCGCCCTTGAGCGCCTCGGTCGCCATCAGCGCGCGCAGCGGCATGTTCTGCGGATTGCGGTCGAGCAGCACCTGGAAGTGCTCGAGCGCCTCCGCGTACTCGCCCGCGTTCGAGTGACAACGCGCGAGCTGCTCGTGGATCGTCACCGTCAGCGGCTTCGGGAGCAGCGGCAGCAGCGCCTCGTAGTGGCCGCGGGCCTCGGC